>CANEFU010000036.1 GCA_947426875.1 uncultured Clostridium sp. | reverse complement strand
AGGACAATCTGACAATTGTTTGGCATCAACTCAAATGCATACATGGGAGGTATATAATTGCAATGTAACTACTGTTTGTGAGCTTAAAGGAGAGGACATATCAGACTATAAATTTACGATGGGACCATGGATATATGTCTATAATCAATACAAATTTGATAGTACTTCTGGAAGAATTTCTGGAGTGGGAACAAGCGTATGTAAATCTTTATTTGAAACAAATGCTGCATCTGTACAAGGTCGTTATTTGATTCAAGGTAGCAGTTCGATGATTTATTTTAGGTGGCAATCAGCAAGAAAGCTATATGAATACTATAATTGGGGCATTACTAAATATACAGTTAGCACTGGAAACACGCAATATTCAAAAGGAACGACAAGATATGATGACGTAACAGCTACCAATAGTACAGCTTATCCAACAAATGACAGGAGTGGGGACTATTGGTATGTATACAAAGGATTGCAGTAAAACCTGAAAAGAAAGAGGACTAAAACATGGCAATAAAAAAAAGAATAAAAAACATCCTAAAAATAACAATAGAATTAGTGGTATTTATACTGCTAATTCTATTTATTGTCTACTTGCTAAAATCAGAAAATGGACTATTGGCGAGTATCAATCAAGGAAAAGCAAGCGATAAACTTGACCAAGCTGTAAAAATATTTACCGCAACAGAAGGCATCAAGTTAGAAGATGCCATTCGAAAAATAGAAGGGCTAGAAGAGCTAGAAATAAATGAAGAAACGGGAGAATATAGCATAAAAATAGATGGACAACAATTCCTAATTATTAGTAAAGAACTAGTACCAGAAGAAGGAGAAAAAAATGGAAAAGAAAACTAAACTAAAATTTAGTATTATAATGGTAATTGCAATCATTTTATTAGCCATAGCAACGATACCCAAAACATTACAAGAAGACACATTTTACATGGTCAAAGTGGGAGAATACATATGTCAAAATGGGATAGAAGTAATAGATAATCAAGTAGAACCATTTACATGGCATGAAGGAATGATATATACCTATCCACATTGGCTATTAGATGTTATATTTTATTTAATATATAATGCGTTTGATATGATGGGAATTTATGCTTTTACGGTAATAATAGGAATTATCATATATGTATTAATTTATTATACCAATGTAAAAATAACAAAAAATTATATAATATCAGCCATCATAACAATAATAAGTATCTATTTATTAAAAGGATTTATAACAGCAAGAGCACAAATTATAACATTTATATGTTTACTATTAGAAATAGTATGGATAGAAAGATTTTTAGAAACGAAGAAAAAGAGATATGGAATTGGATTAGTAGTACTTCCAATAGTACTTGCTAATTGCCATGCGGCACTGTTTCCAATGTATTTTGTAATCTTTTTGCCATATATAGCAGAATATCTTATCTCTTATGGAAATAAAGAAGAAATCTATCAGAAGAGAATTAAAAGAAAAAATAAAAAACGATTAAAATGGCAAGAAAAAGGAAAACAGAAGAGAGTCGAAAAAATTGAGAAGAGTCTAAAACAATTAGAAGAAAAAGTAAAGGTAATTGAAGATAAAAGGCAAACGAAACAAAATAAAATAGAAATCCAAAGAAATCGAACTGTAAGATGGCTAATAATAATATTTATAGTATGTATTTTTACGGGAATGATAACCCCATTAAAAGATATTCCTTATACCTACATGATAAAGTCATTAATGGGAAATACTATGGATTTTATATTAGAACATCAATCTGTGGTATTGATACAATCGATAGCGTTACTAGTAATTTTCTTTGTAATACAAGCATTACTATTTTCGAATAAAGTTAAAATTCGTTTACAAGATATTTTTATGTTAGTTGGAATGAGTATTTTGGCATTAATATCCTATAAACAGTTTCCAATTTTTTGGATTAGTGTAATGTGCATTATGAATAAATTAGTAGAAATGGTAGTAAGTGATACAATAAAAGAGAAAGTAAAAAAAGGATTAAATAAAGTTTTAACGATAAAGGGAATGTTATATACAATTTTAGTTTTAATGGTTTTATTTTTAGTACAATATAAGGAAATAGCAGGACAAAATTATATAGACAGTGATGAATATCCAGTACTAGCAACGGAATGGCTAAAAACAAATGTAAAAATAGACAAAATGAAATTGTTTAATGATTTTAATTATGGGAGTTATTTATTATTTAAAAATATCCCTGTATTTATAGATGGAAGAGCAGATGTTTATGACCCTAAATTTAATGGAAAGCAAGAAGATGTGTTTACTGATTATATGACAACAACATCATTGCAAGTGTGGTATGCAGATATTTTTCAGAAATATGGAATCACGCATATTATGATAAAAGATAATTCAAATCTTAACTTATTTTTACAGAGAAACATTAGTTATAAAAAAATCTATGATGATGGAACTTTTTCTATTTATGCGTGTTTAGATATAAAATAGTGATGGAAAAGATGAAAATTAACAAATAAAAAGGTTGATATTCATCTTTTTTTTGTTCTATGAAAGCGAACTTTCAGCATGGTGCCTACATGGCTCATAGTAATTAAAAATAAGGATTTTGGGGCCGTCCCTAAATCCGCAAAATAAAAATGAAAAAACTTCATAAAAAACTATACAAAATCTAAAAACTAATGATATAATAAGAGCCAAAGACGCAAGTAAAAAGAAAACGGAGGAAAAATATAAAAAATGGGAAATATTGTATTATTAGACGAGTTGACAATAAACCAAATAGCAGCAGGAGAGGTAATTGAAAGGCCAGCATCTGTCATCAAAGAAATGGTAGAGAACTCAATTGATGCAGGAGCTACTAATATAACAGTAGAGATTAAAAATGGAGGAATATCATACATAAAAGTAACAGACAATGGAAAAGGAATTGCACAAGATGATTTAGAAATTGCATTTGAAAGACATGCTACTAGTAAAATTAGAACAGCTAATGACTTAAATATGGTAACTTCTATGGGATTTCGAGGGGAAGCATTGGCTAGTATTGCAGCAATTAGTAATGTGGAAATGGTATCGAAAACAAAAGAACAAGAAACGGGGTATAAAATTGTAGTAGAAGGAGGAAATGTCTTAGAACAAGAAGAAGTAGGATGCCAAACAGGAACTTCTATTACCGTAAGAAACTTGTTTTTTAATACACCAGTAAGATATAAATTTTTAAAAAAGGATTATACCGAATCAGGCTATATAGAAGATGTTATTACCAGAATGGCATTGGTTAATCCAACCATAGCGATTAAGTTAATTAACACAGGGAAAACAGTGATTCAAACAAATGGAAATGGAGATTTAAAAAGCGTAATTTATAGTATTTACGGGAAAGACGTTGCAAATGGAATAATGGAAGTATCTTATCGATATGATGATATCGAAATTTTGGGAGTGATTGGGAAACCAGAAATAGCAAGGTCAAACCGTTCTAATCAATTGTTTTTTGTTAATAAAAGATATATTAAAGATAAAACCTTAACAGCAGCAACAGAGCAAGCCTATAAAGGATTAATACCAATAGGAAAATTTGGATTTATCATCTTAAATATAAAAATGAATCCGGCTAAAGTAGATGTTAATGTTCATCCAGCAAAATTGGAAGTACGTTTTGAAGAAGAAAACAAAGTATTCCAATCTATTTATCATGCGATAAAAGATACTTTATTAAAAAGTGAATTGGTAGCAAATACAAGTACCAATGTAAGAGAAGAAAGCTTCGAAGAAAGATTAAGAAATATAAAAGAAGCCAAAGAGGAAAAATTGAATAATCAAAATACCGGATTATTTGGATTTAGAAAACAAAATGAAAAGAAGATAGAAAAATATACAGAAGAAGAAAGTAAGATAAAAACGAATACTATGTTAGAAGGCATAGATACAGCCAAAAGTGATAAAACAGAAAACACCCCAATAACAGGAGAACCAATTGATACATCAGATGTGTTAAAACAATTAAGAGAAATGAAAGGGAAGCTAGAGCAAGAGTTACAAGAGAAAAAAATCACACCAATAACATTAAAGGAAACAGAAGTAGAATATCAATTAGAACCAATTAAAGAAGAGGCAGAAGTGAAAGAAAATAAAGAAGATACAGAAAATACAGAAAGAGAAAGTAAAGTTGAACCAGAAGAAAAAATAGTAGTGGCAGAAGAAAAGAAAGAGGAAGCAATTCAAGAAAAACAGACAGAAGAAGAACAACCAATAAAAGAAATAGAAGAAAAAATTGAAAACATAGAAGAACCAGAAATAAAAAAGGAATTTGAAGAAATCAAACAGAAAATGCAAGATTTGCAAGACAATCCACAGGTAGTTTCGAATGATTTCAATGAAATGTATGCGAAGTTATTTGGAAGAGAGCCAATCAAAGAAGAGAAAGAGGAAGAAAAGCAAGAACAACAAAAAACAAGTGTAATCGATATGATAAAAGATAACATATCTGTATTTGAAGAAACAGAAGAATTTAAAAAGCCAAGTTATAAATTTGTTGGAATTGTATTCAAAACTTATATCATATTAGAAATTGATAAAGAAATGTATATCTTAGACCAGCATGCAGCACATGAAAGAATTATGTACGAAAAGGTGAAGAAAAATTATTATAGTAGTAAAACGAAAGATTCTCAAATGTTATTATTACCAGATGTTATAACCTTAACCCATAAAGAAATGGACATAGCAAAAGAAAATATGGACATGTTTGAACAAGCGGGATTTAGTTTAGAAGAATTTGGAGAAAATACGATAAAATTAACAGGAGCACCAACTGTATGTATTGACTTAGATACCAAGGAATTATTTCTAGAAACACTTGATGAAATCAATACAGTGGCAAGAACCGCTAAACAGGAAAAGGAAGAAAAATTTATAGCAACAGTAGCTTGTAAGGCAGCAGTAAAAGCTAATATGGCACTTGATGAAAAAGAAGTAGAAGCATTAATGGATAAGTTGTTAGAATTGCCGAATCCATTTACCTGTCCACATGGAAGACCAACTGTAATTAAAATGACTAAATATGACATTGAGAGAAAGTTTGCTAGAAAATAGATTAAAGGACACTGAGGAAGGAATGAGAAAAAATGGCATTTATCATTTTGACAGCAATGATTGTATATTTTATCGTAATCGCTTGGACATGGCAAAGCTTAGGTTTTATTGAGAAAGCAAAAAAAGTGGCTATTATCCTAATCGGAATGGCTATCATGTATGGGATAACATTTATGGTATTTCAAATGACAAAAGGAGGAATTACTTATCCAAATGGAGAAATACAAAATAAAGTACAAAACATATTAGTTAGTATTTTTGCAGGAATCAATGGAATTATTGTCATGCCTCAAATCGGAAAAATATTAGATAAAATAAACGAAGACGAAATGGAAAAAGAACAATTCATAAAGAGAATCGTTCTATTAGTTATAATATTTATGATATGTCTTATTTTTGAAAGTGGCTATATGAAGGACACACAAGAAGGAATTTTAAAAATATATCATACGATGAAATAAAACTTACCAACTGCCAATTGCCAACCATTCCGGGTTTATTTGACAACTTATTGCCAACTATTCCGGGTTTGTTTGGCAAGTTAGACACAAATTGGTCAACTATTAATAAAAAGAACAAGAAAGAGGAGAGTAACGAAATGGAAAAAGTGATTGTGATTTGTGGACCAACAGCATCTGGAAAAACAGGTTTATCAATTGAATTAGCTAAAAAGATAAAGGGCGAAATTGTTTCTTGTGATTCTATGCAAATTTATCAAGAAATGGATATTGGAACAGCTAAACCGACAGAAGAAGAAAAACAAGGAATAGAGCATTATTTGTTGGATTTTGTTTCGCCAGAAGAAAGATATAGTGTAGCAGACTACAAAAGAGATGCGAAAAAGGCAATTAAAGAAATTTTACAAAAAGGAAAAATACCGATTGTAGTAGGAGGAACAGGTCTATATGTAGATAGCTTGATTTACGAAATAGAATATCCGAATATAGAATTTGATGAGGAATATCGAAAAGAATTAGAAAAAAGAGTAGAGGAAGAAGGACTAGAAACATTATATCAAGAAGCTAAAAAGATTGACCCTGAGGCAATTCAAAAAATTAGTCAAAACGACGAAAAAAGGATTCTTAGAATATTGGAAATATATCATGCAACAGGGAAAACAAAAACAGAACAAGAAATTGAATCAAGAAAAAAACCGGTTGAATATGATTATCATGTATATGCATTAAAATGGGACAGAGAAATTTTATATGAAAGAATTAACAAAAGAGTTGACCAAATGATAGAACAAGGCTTGATAGAAGAAGTGAGAAAAATTTTAAAAAAACACAAAAAATTTCCAACTGCTATGCAAGGACTTGGCTATAAAGAAGTAGTGGAGTATTTAGAGGGAAGCATAACAAAAGAAGAAATGATAGAAAAAATAAAGATGGAAACAAGAAGATATGCTAAAAGACAGATGACATGGTTTCGAAAGAATAAGCAAACAATATGGCTAGATGGACAAGCAGATAAGCAAAGCAATATGGATATTATTATAGAAAATATGAGTATATAAAAAAGGAATGAGATTAAATTTGAAAAAAGAAAATAAAAAGGTAAAAAAAATAATGATATATATTTTTTTAGTAGCGATATTATTTTATGTTTTATATACAATCTATCTATTAATCAAACAACCAACTAATACATTTACGATTGAGGAAGGAAAGTTATATCAAGAAGAAATTGATATAGGGTATGTCATAAGAAATGAAAAAGTAGTAAAAGGCAATAATTATAAAAACGGAATGATGCAAATTAAAGCGGAGGGAGAAAGAGCAGCAAAAGGTGAAAATATATTTCGTTATTATAGTACAAATGAAGAAGCGTTAAAGAAAAAGATAGAAGATTTAGACAATAAGATACAAGAAGTTATGGTAAATGATACGAGTTTATTTACATCAGATATGAAATTATTAGAAAATCAAATTGATGAAAAAGTAGCTGATATCAATCAAATAACAGATAGTACGAAACTAGCAGAGTATAAAAAGGAAATTGATGCACTAGTAACGAAAAAAGCAAAAATTGCAGGAGATTTAAGCCCAAAAGGTTCCTATTTAAATCAATTAATAGAAGAAAGAAAAAAATATGAAAGTGAATTGAATTCTGGAGCAGAATATGTAAAGGCGTCAATGAGTGGAATTGTGTCCTATAAAGTAGATGGATTAGAAGAAGTTTTAACACCAGACAATTTTAGCTCCTTGAATAGGGAATATTTAGAAAGTTTAGATTTGAAGACAGGAAAAATAGTAGCAACGAGTGAAGAAAGTGGAAAAGTAATAGATAATTTTTCATGTTACATTGTGACAGTATCTTCATCAGAAGAAGCAAAACAGGCAGAAATAGGAGATAGGATAAAAGTTCGATTATCAAATAATGTAGAAATTCCAGCAGAAATAACTAATTTAATAAAAGAAAACGAAGAAGAAGTTGTTATTATAGTAAAAATAGAAAAGCAAATACAAGAATTAATTAATTACAGAAAAATTTCTTTTGATTTAATTTGGTGGAATGATTCTGGATTAAAAGTGCCAAATCAAGCAATTGTTAAGGCAAATGATTTGGATTATGTGGTTAGAAATAGAGCAGGGTATTTAAATAAAATATTGGTAAAAGTAAAAAAACAAGGGGAAAAATATTCGATTGTAGAGTCCTATTCTACGGAAGAATTGACAAAATTAGGCTTTTCAAATGATGAAATAGAAAAATATAAGAAGATATCACTATATGATGAAATATTATTAAATCCAAATTTAGATAAGTTAGATTAAGTATTACAAAAGTATTACAAAAGTATTAAAATTCAATAACATTCATAAAAAATATTGACAATATTGTAAAAAAAGTGGATACTTAAGAAAATAAAACAAAGGAAGTAATTTTAGGAGGGTTTTTTTATGTCAGGAGCATTAATGAACAAAGTATGGGATTTATTTGGAATGGATTCACAAGAGGCAGAGGACTACGAAGAAGAAGATATATATGATTACGAAGAAGAGGAAGAAGAAGTAGAAGATAGAAAATTATTTGGAAGAAGAAATAAAGATAAAGTAGTAACTATGCCACAAGCAAATGCAAATGCTATTAAGATGGTAATATCACAACCAACTACATTTGAACAATCAGATGAAATATGTAGCTTTTTAAAAGAGAAAAAATCTGTAATTGTTAATTTAGAATATGTAAACAAAGATGTTGCTAGAAGAATAGTAGACTTTATTAGTGGTGGAGTATATGCTTTAGATGGATATATCCAAAAAGTATCAAACTCAATCTTTTTAGTAGCACCATCAAATTATGAAATTACCAATGAAATGGCAAGAGAAGAAATGAAAAGTAAACTATCTGTTTCATGGTTAAAAAATAACGGAATCAACTAATCCGTCTATTTAAGGAAGGAATGAATGCAATGATTACACCATTAGATATAGAAAATAAGAAATTTTCAAAACAAATGATGAATGGATATAGTGTTGAGGAAGTAGATGATTTTTTAGATGAATTGACAGAAGATTATAGCCAAAATTATAAAGAAGTAGTAGAATTAAAAGCAAAATTAGAAGAATTAACACAAAGTTTGGAGCACTATAAGACAATTGAACAAACATTGCAAAATACTTTGTTAATGGCACAAACAACAGCTGATGACGTGAAGAAAGTAGCACAACAACAAGCTGAGCAAATTGTTAGTGAAGCAAAAGGGGTAGCAGAAAAGCAAGCAAACGACCTAAATGTTGAAATTGTAGCAAAGAAAAAGGAATTAGAAGACGTAAAAAAACAATTT
>CANEFU010000035.1 GCA_947426875.1 uncultured Clostridium sp. | reverse complement strand
GGCAATATCCTCTGTATGAGTTTGTGGTACTGTTTTTTGTGTTTGACTTTTTACGGTAAGTCCTAATTTAGCACATAACCATCCATTTACATTCCACATATAAGATGGCAAATATTCTCCCTTATTAATCATAGCCTGTCTTTCTTCGTCTGAAATTCTATCCACTGATGCTACTTGTTTGTCAAATTCTTCTAAAGATAATCCTGCTCCATGTGCTTTTGCTAAAGCAATTCCATAATCTTCTACATTATAGCTAGAGCTTCCGTTTGTGTTGAACCTGCTATACTAGAAATTAATTGTCCCCAATAAATGTCTTGATAACCACTTCCTGTTATCGTACAATTCGTTTGTTTTGCCATATCATCTATTTTTTTGGTTACACCAGGATTTGAATTAGCAGGATAAAAAGCTTCTTCACATGTTGTAATCGCATTTACACCTAATTTTGCACATAACATTAAAGCCTCTTCTACATCACTTATTAAACTCATCGTGGTAACAATAGCAACATCTGGTTTTGTTTCTCTCATCATGTTTTCTGCTTCTTCTAATGAAACTACTTTTACGCCCTTATTTTCTACTCCCATTATCTCTCCGATATCTTTTCCAATTACCTCTGGATTCACATCAATAGCACCTACTATTTCAGCTCCTTTTTCATATACATATCGCATCGTATAGACACTCATTTTTCCAGCTCCATATTGAACTACTTTGATTTTTCTATCCACAAAAATCCCTCCTATCATTTATTTAGATTATATACTAATTTCTAAAATTTATACAATCTCTTTTAAGATATTAGCACATCTTTTAGAGGCTAATTTTAAATTTTCATCAAATGTCGTAGCATTTTTTCCATTTGGTGTGTCTGATATACTTCTTATTACAATAAATGGAACATTATCCAAATAACATACTTGTGCAATCGCTGCACATTCCATATCTACTACATCTGCATTAAATTTCGCACGTATCTTATCTTTCATCCAGCTCTCTGTGCAAAAAATATCTCCTGTTGCAATCACTCCTATTTTTATTTGATAGCTTCTTTCTGGTATGGATTGAATGATTTGTTCAAACTCTTCTATCAATTCTCTACTACATGGTATCTTTTCTCCCACTCCTGTAATGTATCCTTTACTATGTCCAAATGCGGTAATATCAAAATCATGTTGTACGACTTCTTTTCCGATTAATACATCTCCTATATTTAATAATCCATTAATAGAACCACCTGCTCCTAAGTTGATAACATAAGCTACCTCAAAATGATTTAGCATAATTTGTGTGGTTCTGGCTGCATTTACTTTTCCAATTCCACTTTTTACTAAAATACAATCCTTCCCTTGTATCTTACCTTTTAGAAACCTTAAATTGTATATTTGTTCTAATTTCACATCTGTCATAATGTTGAGAATGGCTTCTCTTTCTTCATCCATGGCGACAATAATCCCAATTTCTTTCATATTACTCCTCTCCTTTCTTATGCTTCCCTTTTCTTCAACTAAATTATATAATAAAACTTTTATTTATTCAATATTTTATAAAATTAAGTTGCTACATTTTGAGGAAAGGGGTATCTTCAAGTAATATTTTGTATGAAAGATAAAATGAAAGATTTTGTATATCTAAGCTTGTAGTTAGAAAATGTTATTGTGTAAACTGAGGAATGCTCAAGGCAAAACCACTCATTTATTATTTTTTATAAATTCCTCGGCTACCTTACATCACGTTAACAAATTCTATGACGAAAGCCATAACAATACCCGAAAACAGGACCTTTTATGGCTTTCGTCTGGGAATTTGTAAACTATTACAGTCGCATTCGTCATTTATACAAAATAGATAAATGAGTGGTTTTGAACGTGAGAGAGGCTCAGTTTATGCAAATAGATTTTCTACAAAAGCTTAGCTTATTCAAAATTTGTAATGTATTTTCATACAAAAATACCACTTGAAGATACCCCTTTCCTCAAAATGTAGCAACTTGATTTTATAAAATATTTCATTAGGACTTGCCACTTTTTGATTTTTAGTGTAATATAATAAAAGTAAATTGAAAGAAATGCAAACCATTTTAAAGAAAGGAGGCTCATTATTACTCATTTTATATAGCGCCTGAGCACTTTATTTTAGTGTTGACGAGGTCTAGGGTTATCGAAATTTTCGGCGGATGCTCTAGTGGCTTAGTTTAGAGTCATAGTATTAATACAAAAAACAGTAGCAATATTGTAACAAAGATTAATACACTAAACTTTATTTGCATACTTTCAATTCCAATATTAATTTTTTAGGAGGATTTAAAATGTGTGGAATTGTAGGTTACATAGGAACCCAAAAAGCAAGCCCTATTTTAATTAACGGGCTAATTAGATTGGAATACAGAGGATATGATTCAGCTGGTATTTCAACGATTGAAAAAGATAAACTTTCTATTATGAAAGATAAAGGAAGAGTAAAAAATTTATATCATTTAGAAGGAATTGATGATTTAACAGGAACGATTGGTATTGCTCATACTAGATGGGCAACTCATGGAAAACCATCTAAAGAAAATTCACATCCTCATATGGATAATAGTAAGACTTTCAGTGTCGTTCATAACGGAATTATTGAAAATTACAATGAGCTAAGAAAATTTTTAACCAATAACGGTTATACCTTTTACTCTCAAACTGACACAGAGATAATTCCTAATTTAGTTCATTATTATTATCATCAAGATGAAAAAACAGATGCTTTAAAATTTTTACGAGCTGTTCAACATGCTTGTTCTGATTTAAAAGGAAGCTATGCTATTGAAATTATTTGTAAGGATTATCCTGATAATATGATTGTTACGAGAAAAGATAGCCCTCTTGTTATTGGAAAAGGAGAAAACGAAAATTATATTTCATCTGATATTCCAGCTATCCTTTCTTTTACTAGAAACTTCTATTTATTAAATGATTTTGAATATGCTGTTTTAGCAAGAGATACCATTGATTTCTATGATAAAGACTTAAAGAATTTATCAAAAGATACCAAAACGATTGAATGGAACGCTTCTAGTGCTGAAAAAGACGGATACGAAGATTTCATGTTAAAAGAAATTTATGAACAACCAACTGCTATTAGAGAAACAATTGGTGCTAAATTCAATGAAACAGCAAAACAGGAATTTGATGAATTAAACTTTACTAAAGAATATTTATCTAGTTTAAATAAAATTTATATTGTTGCTTGTGGTACAGCAATGCATGCTGGATTAGCAGGAAAAAATGTAATTGAAAAACTATGTAAAATAAGTACCGAAGTAGATGTTGCTTCTGAATTTAGATACAGAGACCCATTAGTAGATGAGAAAACATTATGTATTTTTATTTCTCAATCTGGTGAAACAGCTGATACCATAGCTGCTTTGAAGCTTTGTAAAGAAAAAGGTGCTAAAACACTTGCTATTAGTAATGTAATTGGAAGCTCTATTACAAGAGAGGCTGATTATTCTATCTATACTCATGCAGGTCCTGAAATAGCTGTTGCATCAACAAAAGCTTATACTTCTCAAGTCATGTTAATTACCATATTAGCGATTTACTTTGCTGAAGTATTAGAAATGAACCAAGATACTACTAATTTATTAAAAAATGAAATTATGGAATTACCTAAAAAAATAGAAGAAACTTTGAAACTATCAGAAGTTATCCAAGACTTTTCTAAAAAAGTATATCAAGAAAAAGACATTTTCTTCTTAGGTAGAGGAATTGATGAAACGGTTGCCAAAGAAGGTTCTTTGAAATTAAAAGAAATTTCTTACATCCATTCCGAAAGTTATCCTGCTGGTGAATTAAAACATGGACCAATTGCTCTTATTGAAAATGATATTACCGTTATCAGTATTATGACAGATAGTAATTTAATTGAAAAAATGATTAGCAACATACAAGAAGTCATTACGCGTGGCGCTAAAACTTTAGTGATTACTAACCAAGAAGTGGATGAGAATATGTTTGATATGACCATTAAAATCCCAGAAACTAATGTATTCCTTTCTCCTATCTTGTCTATCATTCCTTTGCAATTATTTTCTTATTATATTTCAAAGGAAAAAGGATTAGATGTGGATAAACCTAGAAATCTTGCCAAATCTGTTACGGTTGAATAAGGATATTTTCTATATGAATATCCTAGAAGACCAACTAGATATCACAAGAGAAAATGCACAAATTGTTTTAGGGTACTATTCTAAAAGCATGGGAATTAAAAGATATGAGCATTCTAATAGAGTTGCCAAAACAAGCGAAGAGCTTGCTAAAAAGTGGAACGAGTGCATAGATGATGCCTATATTGCTGGACTTTTACATGATATTGGAAAGTCATTGAATAAAAGAGAAATGCTTTCTTTATGTGCGAAAAACAAATTTACTATATATGATTTTGAAATTTTAGAAAATATCACAACATTACATGGTAAAATAAGTTCTTTACTCTTTGAAAGCGCCTTTCGTAGTCATCCTCTTGAAAGATTCCATTCTATCTCCCATGCTATATCAAGTCATGTAGCAGGTACTAGAGAGCCTGAAAAAGACACCATGAGTGCTTTAGATAAAATCATATTTGTTGCTGATAATATTGAACCTGAAAGGAATAATGACATACTTTCTAGCATAAAATGTAACAAAATCACTTCTCTTGATGAATGTATAAAAATGATAATTCAAGATAAACGTGAAAGAGCGCTTCAAAATCATAGAGAACTTAATCCCTTATTGTATTCTACATTAGATTCTATAGATGAAAATGAAAGATAAAAAGAAACTAGCTACTTTTATACAGAGTAGCTAGTTTCTTTTTACATTTGTAAATTCAATTCAAATCTTTCGATAAAGCCTATCCATTCTCCCTTGTCATTTTTCACCCCTTGCATATAGACTCTTTGATTTCTTGCTGTAACACAAACAAAAACTTCTTTTCCATTTCTCTTTATGCTCTCATAGCCTTGTTTGATTCTTTCTATTGCCTTCTCACTACTATGACAATCAAACAAACTACTTCCTATTAAATTCTTGTATCCTCTCTCTTGATAATAATGATATTGTGCATTTTGATTCATAAATCTAATTTTGTAATCATTATCAACAAATACAATTGGATATGGGTAACTATTTACAATTCCTTTTAACATTTCTAATTCTTCCATACTACTCTCCCTAATCTCTTTCTTTCTCCTCTTTCTTCGTTCCTTCTGGCGTTTTATAATCAAGCAATTTTTCCACTTTTTGCATTTTCTGAAAATCCAGCGGACTGGTACTTTCAATCACTAATTCATGCTTTACTGGTTCCAATGCTGTTGAATAAATAATAACTGGAATTTGTTTTCCTTGCTCTTCTAAAATTTTCAAAAATCTATCTGCTGCTAATTTCTTATCCTCTCCCTCTTTGAAAGGAAAGTACTGGTCCAATATAATACCATCATAGGAAACAGAAAGCACTTTTTCTATTGCTTCTTCTAATGTAACTGCAATATCATAAGAAACCTCTCTTCTTTCTAGATATTCTAGTATTTTTTTGCACTTATTCATATAAGCTTCATCATCCACTAATAATACTTGTTTTTCCATTTTTATTCTCCTTTTCTTATGCTATTATATTATATCTTTTTACTAATTTCAATATTTTTTTCCTTTTCATCCAATTAATAACTTTACAACAATCAAACAAACAGCACCTGGCAGTCCCAATAATCCTATTAGTATACTCGTAAAAAAGTTTAGACCTATATGAAATTGAAAAGTAGCTCCTATTAAATTGATAGCATAAATAACGATTCCTCCTAGAATAGAATTTAATACTAATTTTAATATTTTCTTTAGTGGTATAATAAATATTCTCCCAAATAAAAATAAAAAGCAAATACACGCTAAATAGGTAATTATATTTGTATCCATACTCATTTCAACTCCAATAAAAAAATGATAATAATTTCTTATTACCATTTGTATGTTAAAAATTGGACAAATATTACTTAACCAGCTTCTTCTTCATCCCACAAAGTAAATTTAATATCATTAATCATATCTACCTCTATCCCTTTTGCTTTTGCTAGCTTAATTAAATAATCTAGTTTGGCTTGATTGGCCTTGATTTGATACGTATAATAATCAACCAAGTCATCTTGTGCATACTCAAAATTACGGTTTGCCACTTTTAATTCTTCTCTTGTTTTAATAATTGCTTTTATCAATTCAATCTCTTTTTCAATTTCTGTTTTTTCTACTATTTTTTCTTCTTTTATATAAATTTCGTTTTGCATGAACTCTCCCCTTTTACATTCTTTTCCTTTATTATATTCCCACTGCTGTTTTTTTATTCCTATTCCTAGACAAAAGTCCATGCTATTTTTTTGTAAAAACCTAATTTTTACAAATTTAGCAATTAATTTGCCCAAACCCCTTGTTTTTTTCGCAATTTTATAGGATAATATATATGTATGATTATAATTTAGAAAGGGATTTTTTCAATGAAATATTTCGACAAATTTTTGAAAAAATTAAATACAGACCGAAACACATTTGTGACTTATGTACTAACGTTATTGACTGC
Source organism: uncultured Clostridium sp. (assembly GCA_947426875.1). Lineage (GTDB taxonomy): Bacteria > Bacillota > Clostridia > TANB77 > CAG-508 > CAG-269. The sequence goes on along the minus strand of CANEFU010000035.1, from coordinate 2,284 downwards.
TTATATTATAGTAGACAGAGTGGTAGAAATGTTACTTATGATATTTACAGGTGTTTCTTATTCTTATTGGGGACCAATTCAATATACTTTTGCTTTAGCTTGTCCTTGTTTTGCATTTGCCATCTCTGCTAACTCTAAATTTGCAAAAAATAAAGGTTATAAGATAACATTGTTTTATGCTTTCATGACTGCCTTCTATGTTGTCGCTATTTCTATGTTTGCACAGTGGCTTAATATGGGTGCTTGGCTATTGTTCTTATCGGTACCAAATTATGCAGAAATTATCAGTGAATTTTCTGATTTAGTTACGCCAGCCTTTGTTAGTATTTCACTATATTTACCACTTGTCACTATCTATCCATTTTTCAAATTCGTTTACTTTAAAGTTAAGGATGACCCACTTAAACAACGTTCTATCTGGGACTTTGTTGGAATTGATATATCCGATAAAAAAGAAGGTCATGGACCATATACTTGTGACGTTTTTGTTTGTATGGATGATGACTACAACCGAAAAGTTGTTATGCCAGAAAAATCTAGATATCAATCCTTACTTGTATGCGGTGGCTCTGGAACAGGAAAAACTTCTTTAGTATATGAGCCTCTCATTGCAAAAGATATTGAAAGAAAATATTTTTATAGAGAAGCTTCTAAAGAGTTAGGATTTACAGCACTCAAAACAGGAAATGCTGTTTTGAATAAACCTTATGATAACGATTACTTAAATAAAAACTTTAATTTAAACATGTTATCACCAACATCTGGAAAAGAAAACTTATTCAACACTTATCTAAAGAAAATGATTTTGGGAACTTTAAATGGTGAAAATGTTTACCGTGATTTAGGACTTACCTTAATGGCTCCTGATTATGAAGAAATTGCTCATATGATAGATGTTTGTAAAAACTTTGGTGTTAGCTATGAGGTTGTTGACCCAGAGGATAGCAATTCTATTGGTTTAAATCCTTTTGTGTATGATGACCCTTCTAAGATTGCTGTTACAATCACTTCTGTATTAAAAGCTATGTTCCTAGTTACACGTGATGATACAGAAGCAGCTTATAGAGGAGATATTGTTACACAAGCAATTGAAAATGTAACTATTTTACTAAAAGAAATCTATCCTAGAATGAATGATGGTATGCTTCCTAATTTAGAAGATTTGCTAAAATTATTTACAAACTTTGAATTGATTGAAAAAATGTGTGAAATTATGGCACATGATGAACAATTAAAACAAAAATACGCAATTCAATTAACTTACTTCAAGAAAAACTTTTATAAAAATGCACCTGGAAAAGAAGAAATGGAAAAATACATTTATACCTCAATTAGCCAATTAGACAACTTATTGAGAATTCCAGGAATCAAACCAATACTATGCAACAGATATCACAACGTAAACTTTGATAAAGCATTAGCAGAAGGTACGGTAATCTTTATTTGTACTAGACGTGGCGATTTAGGAGCAGCAGGAAATAAAGCATTTGGATTGTTCTACTTATTATCTATGCAAAATGCTGTTTTAAGAAGACCTGGAATAGAAGCAACACGTATTCCTCATTTCTTGTATATTGATGATTTTGCTGACTATGTATGTAAAGCAATTGAGCCAATGTTTACCCTATATAGAAAATTTAAAGTAGGTTCTACTATTTCTATACAAAGTTTATCACAATTAGAAAATAATGGACATAAAGAAAATCTTAAATCACTTATCACTTCTAACTGTGGTAACAAAATCTTTACAGGAAATGCTGATTATGAAGAGATTCAATGGTGGGCAGGTGAATTTGCCTTCCATAGAGAGTGGGTTTACTCACAAAGTATCGATACTAGTAAACTAGAATATGACCCTAAATTTAGTGGTGTATCATGGAAATATGTTAATAATGTAAAACCTGAAAAACTACAAGCATTAACTCTTGTACAATGTGGTTACAAAATTCTAGGAGATAAACAAAAACAACAAGGAGGAAGTGGAAGGTTAGCCTTCTTACAATCCAAATATAAAGAGCCACAAAAAATTAGAAACTATGACTTTAGTAAATATTCAAGTGGTGTTACAGCTGTGACAGAAGACGATACTGATTCTAATAAAAAGAAATTTGATTTGAAAAATATTAATTTTATGGATGAAAAAAATGAATATAATCCTGTTCAAACAGATGTAACCGATTCAAAATATTTATTTGACAATGAAGATGCTATTATCGTTAATTTCAAAAAAGGAAATTCAAATAAATAAAACTGAAAAAACTGTAAATATTAAAATAACGAAACG
>CANEFU010000034.1 GCA_947426875.1 uncultured Clostridium sp. | reverse complement strand
GTATATTACAGCAAATTTAGCAGATGTATATATTTTTGATAAATTGAAAAAACAAAAATTATGGATTAGAAATAATATAAGCACGATTTTGTGTAATTGTTTAGAGAATTTTGGCTTTGTATTTTTAGCTTTTTTAGGAGTGTATCATATCTATGATGTATTAAAAATAGCATTAAGTACAAGTATGATAGAGATTATAATAGCAATATGCGATACTCCATTTTTATATATGGCAAAAAGGAAATAGGATGGTTGAATTTATAGAAAGATTTTGTAAACATGTTAAAGAAAAATGGACAGGAAAACCAGTAGTTCATTATACTTTTATAATGAACTACTTAACTTTTTGAATAAATCATGAAAAACGTTATTTACATCAATATAATTTACCATTGCTATTTTATGATAATTAGAAGTAAGAACATAAGAAGTATCATCTTTTATAGTAGGACAACTTATCTCTTGCGTAGTAAACCAATCTTTATTTATCATATAAGCAATCACTGATATATCCCAAATAACTCGTCTTTCTTGTATTCCATGATAGCCATCATTATAAAATCTATCTAGCAAGTAATTGCATAATTCACTTTTATCTTTTAAATAATAATTTAATTCATAAATAGAGGTTACCAAATTAGAAGCCACATTTTTGCAAGGAATGATTGTTAATTTTACATTTGAATCCAATACGATTCTCACAGCATTAATATCTTGTTTAAAATTAAATTCTAAATTGTCATCTTGTAAGATACTATGTCCACCTAACCAAATAACTTCAATTTTATCTATAATTTTAGGCTCTTTTTTTATAGCTAAGGCCACATTAGTAATCGCACCTATTGCCATAATATAGGTTTTATCATTCTGAAATGCTATTTCAATTATTTTATTAACAGCATCATTATCTTTTTCATATCCATTATCAATATAATCTTCTGCACCTTTAAAGACTTTATTGGTTACATCAAAATTTAACCAATTACATATTTTTAATATTTCATGATAACTTTTTTCGCGTCCACTTATTACTGTTTCATTTCTTTCTTTGTGCGAATAAGGAGCAACGGTTATGGCATTAATATTAAATATATCTTGGCTTTTAATCATATAAGCAAGTGCAAATTGGTCATCACATTCGTTATAGGTATCTGTATCTAAAATAACATTTATTTTTTTCTTATGATAATTTGCTATATATTCATATATTTCTTTCCAACTATGAACTCTTGTAATGTCTTTAACTTTCCTATTGTATAGAGTATCCATAAGTAAAGCACTAATACCACAATTTATACAGTCTTTACAAATAGAAATAGAATCATCTATCATAATTTCGATATGGTTTTCTATACATTTTTCTGATTTTCCATGTTCATCATTTTTATAAGCATTGGTTAGTATCAATTTATCGTATTTAATATGATTTTCATCTAACCATTTTTTAGTATTATTATAAGGAGATGAATGTTCTCCATTATTTCTACCAGTAATAATATAAATATGATGACCATCATCCTTTAGTTTGTTAATATAGTCTTTGGCACCCTGTATTACTTTTAAGTTATTAACAATTCTCTCAACGTTATTCTTATAAAATGATTGTACTTCTTGTTCACTCCAATGAAACATACCACAAGTAATATAATCTGCTTTTTCATTTATTTCATCGCTATAACCTAATTCTTCATTATGTTTTAAAAATTCTTTTAATAATTCTTCATCGAAATTTGAAATAACATTATCTATATCTACTCCTATATTCATGACAACCTCCTGTGATTTTCTAATAGAATTATACTATAAATATTAAAAATTTCCAATGTGTGCATTGAAATTTAATACGGTTTTATATATAATGTTTTTTAGAAAGGGAAGGAGATTTCTATATGATAAAAAATGTAATTTTTGATTTAGGGCAAGTTTTAATTGAATGGAAGCCTATAAATTTATTAAGAAATTTCACGAATAATGAAGTAGATATACATTTATTGGAGACTATTTGTACATCAGATGAATGGGAAAGATTAGACGAAGGGACAATTACGAAACAAGAAGTATTGGAAAATGTGTCAAAGAGATTACCTAGTAGATTAAAAAATATAGCGAAAAAATTTATTTATCATTATGCAGAATATTTAGTTTTGAATGATGATATTTGCGAGATTGCAATGAAATTAAAAGAAAATGGATATCATATTTATGTATTATCTAACACAGATGAAGCGGATTATTGGGAAATTCAAAAACGATACATAGGTAAATATATAGACGGTTACTTGATTTCTGCTCAAGAGAAAATGCTAAAACCAAATAGAAAAATTTATTTAAGACTATTTGAAAAATTTAATTTAAAGCCACAAGAATGTTTTTTTATTGATGATAAGGAAGACAATATCATAGGGGGACAAAAGCTAGGAATGGAGGGACATGTGCTAAATAGAGAGAAATATGGAACAATAGAATTGTTAAAGGACTTTGAAAAATATGGGATAAAATACGAGAGAGAATAAAAAGGAGAGTTTGCACCGAACTCTCCTAAATTTTCTTGCTAAAAATCATAGATTTATTGAATAGAATCGATAACGCAATTGCCATTATAAGATTTTACAGTAAAAGTAAAATTTTCTAACAGAGTGGTTTTAATAATAGGGTAGAAATTAAGTTTATATCGATACGCAAAAAAAATCCCTGAAACTATGGAAAAAAAAGACAAACTATGATACAATAAAAAGGCAAAATAGAAAAGGAGAAAAGCAATGGGATTTTTTGATAAACTTAAACAAGGAATGAATAAAACCAAGAATTCATTTGATGAAAAAATAAACAATGTATTTAAAAGTTTCAAAAAAGTAGACGAAGAATTTTTAGACGAGTTAGAAGAAATATTAATCATGTCAGACATAGGGATGGACACATCGATAAAAATAATAGGAAATTTGAGAGAAAGACTAAAAAAAGAAAAAATACAAGAAGAGGAAGAAGTAAAGCAAGCTTTACGAGAAGAAATGAAAAAAATATTAGATGTAACAGATATTAATCTACATTTAGGAACCAAGCCATCAGTCATTTTAGTAGTTGGTGTTAATGGAGTAGGAAAAACAACATCCATAGGAAAAATGGCAAATCGATTAGCAAAAGATGGTAAAAAAGTGGTAGTAGCAGCAGCCGATACCTTCCGAGCAGCAGCAGTAGAACAATTAGAAATATGGGCCAAAAGAGCAGGTGCCGACATGGTAAAAAGAGAAGAAGGAGTAGACCCAGCTTCTGTTGTGTATGATGCTATAAAAATAACCAGAGAAAAAGAAGCGGATGTTTTAATTGTAGATACAGCGGGAAGATTGCACAATAAAAAATACTTGATGGATGAATTAAATAAAATTCAAAAAGTAATCAACAAAGAAATGCAAGAAGCAGACAAAGAAGTATTGTTAGTAATAGATGGAACGACAGGACAAAATGCAATTTCACAAGTGAAAGCGTTCAAGGAGGAGGCAGATATTACAGGCTTAGTTCTAACAAAATTGGATGGAACAGCCAAAGGTGGCGTTGTCATCGGAATTGTAGAAGAAAATAAAATTCCTGTAAAGTTTATAGGCGTAGGAGAACAAATAGATGATATGGAAATTTTTAATTCCAGTGATTTTGTAAAAGCAATTATATAAAAAGGAGGAAAATCTTGTGGAAGAAAATAAAAACAAGCAAGAAACCATAATGGATACAGCCAATACAAAAGAAACCAGAAATAGAGATAAAAAAGAAAAAAGTAAAATTAGAATGATATTAGTTATTTTATTCTTACTAATATTTGCAGGTATTAGTTATATTCAATTAAGAGGAAGCTTCTTAGAGTACCAAGAACTAGGAGAGCAATATATTAATATCTTCTATACCAATATCATTTATAAATATGCTATCATGGCAATTAATTTTGTAATCTTATATTTTATTATTTATTTTACGAATAAGGGAATCAAAAAAGGATTAAAACCATTTTTTGAAAAAGAAAACAAACCAATGCCAAAATTACTAAACAAATCATTAGCATTAGTGATATCAGCTATTGTAAGTATTGTGGTAGCTGCTGTCTTAATGCAAAAAGTCATGTTAAGCATCCATAGTACATCATTTGGAATACAAGATGCGGTATTTAATTTAGATATTGCCTACTATATTTTCCAAAAGCCAGTAGTAGAAGCATTTGCCTTATATTTTACAGTATTATTTATAGGATTATCAATTTATATGGCATTATATTATGTGATTGTATTTAATAGATTTTTTGACGGAATTGACGGAAAAATGTTAAAACAAAGTTTATTTATGAAAAAACTAACAAGAAACATATTATTAGTAATTATAGGAATTGCTATTATGACATTACTTAACACACAAAATATGATATATGGTAAATTGCTAACAATAAATGATAATATTGACATTGTAGGAGCAGGCATGACAGAAACAACAGTAAAACTATGGGGTTATATTCTATTTGCTTTTATCATTATTGTGTTTGCTTACCGAGCTATCAAATATTTTAAAGAAGGAAATACAAACAAAGTATTAAAAAATTTGGCTGTTATACCAGGTTATCTAGTAGTATTATTTATCGTTATGATGGTATTTGATATAGCATTTGTAAGTTCGAATGAATTGGATAAAGAAAAAGAGTATATAGCTGAAAATATTAATAATACGAAAAATGCATATAATATCAATATAGAAGAAAGCAATCTACAAAATTCAGGAACCATTACAGAAGAAGAAGTAAAAAAGAATAGCAATGTGATTCATAATATACCAATTATAAGTCAAGATGCTGTATTAAAAACTTTAGAAGATAGTCAAACAGGAACGGGATATTTTTCTTATCACAGTGCAAATTTAGCAAAATATCAAATTAACGGAAAAGAACAACTAGTATATATTTCACCAAGAGAAATCATTAATTCAGGTAGAACCTACAATAATAAAACATATGAATATACACACGGAATGGGTGAAATTATAGCATCAGCAACTGAAAGTACCGTAACAGGAAATGTACAATATATACAAAAAGAAGTATCTGGAAAAGATGAACAAATAAAAATTACACAACCACAAATTTATTTTGGCTTAGAAACAGATGAAATTATTGCAACTAATGCAAAAAACAAACAGGAATATGATTATACGGATGAAAATGGAACAGATTATACTTCAACCTATGGAGGGAAAGCAGGATTACAATTAGGCTTTTTAGATAGATTAATTTTAGGAATCACAAAAGGAGATTTAAACCTAGCATTTTCAAATGAAATAACAGATGATAGTAAAATTTTGCTTAATAGAGATGTAATTGCAAGAGCAAAAAAAGCATTACCATATTTGATTTATGATGAAAATCCATATACTGTAGTAACGAAAGAAGGAAGAATTGTATGGGTAATTGATGCCTATACGACATCAAGTCAATATCCTTATTCACAATATACATCTATTGAGCATGATGGAATAAAAGAAAACATTAACTATATTCGAAATTCGGTAAAAGTAATAGTAGATGCTTATGATGGAACCATATCTTATTACATAACAGATAGAACAGACCCAATTGCTATGGCATATAGAAATATATATGAAACACTATTTGTAGATTTAGATGAACAAATACCAAATGATATAGCAAGCCATTTTGTTTATCCTAAATTTTTATATAATGTGCAAGCTGAAATCTTGAAAGTATATCATAACGTAAAACCAGATGTATTATATAGAGCGGATGATTTGTGGGATATAGCTAAATACAATAGTGTAAAATCTACTAAATCAACAGGAACTTATATGGCTCCATATTATACAATGGTAAAGACAGCAAACGGAGAGCAATTAGGATTAGTACAAATCTACACGCAAGATGAGAAACAAAATATTATTTCTTATCTAGTGGGAAATACAGAAGGTAATAATAATCAACTAAAATTGTACAAATTTTCAGCAGATAGTAATATCGTAGGACCAATGCAATTAGATAAACAAATGGAAGAAGATGAAGCGATAGCAGCAGAATTAGAGCTATTAAATACAACAGGAACGAAACTAACCAAGCAAATGATAGTAGTTCCAATTGATAACACCTTATTATATGTAGAGCCTATTTATCAAACGATGTTAAATGAATCAGAAGTACCAGTACTTAAAAAAGTAGTAGTAGCTTCTGGAAACAAAGTGGCTATAGGAGATACTTTGACAAAGGCATTGGAAAACTTACTTTCTACTTATGCTGTAGATATTGAAATTGAAAATACAGACAATAGTGAGGGATTAATCGAAGCTATTATTAAGGCCAATAAAAACTTAACAGAATCTAATAATAACAATGATTGGGAAATGATAGGAAAAGATATAAAGAGATTACAAGATTTGATTACATCATTAGAAACTGTTAAAGAGGAAGAAGATAAGAAGAAAGAAGAATTAGAAAAAACAACGAACCAGACAAACACAACTAATACTGTTTTTAACACCAATAGTTCCAATACAACAAATACGGTAAAAGATTAAAAATAAGTATAAATTAAAACAAAAAAATCCACTATAATAAGTAAAAGGTGGATTTTTTTATGTGGTTAAAAAGGAAGAAGATGAACATATTAGAAAAGTCAATAGAAAAGCTAAGTTATATTTTACAGGAGGGAAACTATGTAGAATGGGCTTATTTGTTACGGAAATAAAAAGGAAATCATAAAAAGAAATTTACTAGCAGGAATTGCGAGAGGAGTTGGGATTGGAATAGGAGTTACTATTATTACAGCTATGCTAGTAATTTTGCTACAAAAGATTGTTACATTAAACATCCCAGTGATTGGTGAATATATTGCGGATATTGTAGAGATTGTGGAAAGAAGTAGATAATACAGATATTAAACAGGGTAGCAACTAACACCACATTCATAATAAAACGGGTACCCTAGAATAGGGAACCCGTTTTTCTATTTCTCTAATTTATAAAAAAACTTTTTACCTTTTCTTAAAATAGCATAACCATCTGAAAAATCATTATCAGAAAGAATATAATTAACATCGGTAACTTTTTCGTCATTAAGGGAAATACCACCTTGATTAATAAGTGTTCTAGCCTGTCCTTTGGATGGTGCGATATTAGTTAAAAGAATAGCATCTAAAATAGAGATATTGGTATTTTCTAATTTTACAGTAGGCATATTATCTAAGCTACCTTGTCCATTGAATAGGGCATTAGAAGCTTCTTCTGCTTTTTTAGCTTCTTCCTCGCCATGTATTAATTTCGTAATTTCATAAGCTAAGATTTTTTTGGCTTCATTAATTCTTTCGTCTTGATAAGAAGTTAGCTCTTTGATTTGTTCTATTGGTAAGAAAGTAAGCATTTTAAATACCGTTTCAACACTGGCATCTTCTACATTTCTCCAATATTGATAAAATTCATAAGGAGAAGTTTTTTGTGGGTCTAACCAAAGGGCACCTTTTTCTGTTTTTCCCATTTTTTTACCTTCTTTTGTAGTTAAAAGTTTAAAGGTTAAACCAAAAGAATCGTCTTTTCCGATTTTTCTGATTAATTCAACACCACCAATAATATTAGACCATTGATCATTTCCACCTATTTGTAGTTTACATCCATATTTGTTATATAAATATAAAAAGTCATAAGATTGCATTAACATATAGCTCATTTCAAAAAAGGTTAAACCAGTTTCCATTCTTTGTTTATAACATTCAGCAGACAACATTCTATTGACAGAGAATAAACTTCCAATTTCACGTACGAAGTCAACAAATTTTAAATCTAGTAACCAATCTGCATTATTTACAATAATGGCAGCATTTTCCCCTTCAAAACTAACAAACTTTTCAATTTGTTTTTTGATACATTCTACATTATGGTCAAGCTCTTCACGAGAAAGCATTTTTCTCATATCTGTTTTACCAGAAGGGTCACCGATAGTTGCTGTACCACCACCTACTAAAATAATTGGTTTATGACCACATCTTTGCATATGTCCAGCTACCATCAAAGAAACAAAATGTCCAACATGTAAGCTATCAGCAGTTGGGTCAATTCCAATATAAAAAGGAACAGACTCTTTTCCAAAAAGCTCCCTGATTTCTTTAGGATGTGTTAATTGCTCAATATAGCCTCTTTCTTCTAATATATTAAAAACATTTTCCATTTATATCAAACCTTTCTATGTTGCAAACGAATTAATTATTTTCAAGTTTTCCGATTGCGTTTTTTAATTCTTCGATACTATTTAGTTCTTTTTGATAATCTTGAAATTCTTGATATCCTAAAAAACGATTTAAATTTTTTACAGAAATACCAGTGTCACAAGAAATGGTATTTAAAGAATTTTCTAAACCATTTTCTTGTACATAAGATTTAAAAGTTGAAAATTCAAATCCGTCTTTTGTACTACATTTAGGACATACATTCCCTTCTGCTACATAAAAATTTCCACATCTACTACATCTATTTAATTCCATAACATTTCCTTCCTTTCATCTTTTGACAAATCTTTCTAAAATCCATTGTATTGTATCACAAAAACCTAAAAAATAAAAGCGATTTTAAAAGATTTATGATTTTTTTGTGAAAAGCATTGACAAAATTTTTAAAATTTATATAATATCGAAAGAAAAAAGAAGGAGGAATAAAAATGAAAGCATATGTATGTAAAGTATGTGGTTATATCCACTTTGGAGAAGAAGCTCCAGAAAGATGTCCACAATGTGGGGCAGGAAAAGAAAAATTCGAGGAAAAGATAGAAAATGAAGCAGGTAACCAATATGTGGATGAACACAAAATTGGAGTAGCACAAGGATTGGATGAAGAAGTTGTAAAAGGATTAAAAGATAACTTTATGGGAGAATGTACAGAAGTTGGAATGTACTTAGCAATGAGTAGACAAGCAGATAGAGAAGGCTACCCAGAAGTTGCTGAAGCTTATAAGAGAATAGCATTTGAAGAAGCAGAACATGCTGCTAAATTTGCTGAATTATTAGGTGAAGTTGTAGTTGCCGATACTAAAGCTAACTTAAAAGCTAGAGTTGAAGCTGAATACGGAGCAACTGAAGGAAAATTAAAAATAGCTAAGAGAGCTAAAGAATTAGGACTTGATGCTATACATGATACAGTTCATGAAATGTGTAAAGATGAAGCTAGACATGGTAAAGCATTCTTAGGATTATTAGAAAGACAT
>CANEFU010000033.1 GCA_947426875.1 uncultured Clostridium sp. | reverse complement strand
ATTAAAAAATGAAAACATCATAAGAAACAAATTAAAAATAAATGCAGCTATTAACAATAGTAAAATATTTAAAGAAATACAACAAGAATATAAAACATTTTCTAATTATATTTGGAGCTTTACAGATAACAAAGTAATATATGAAGTAGACAAAACAAGTTCAGAGTTATCAGATACAATTTCAAAAGATTTACAAAAAAAAGGAATGAAGTTTGTAGGCACAAAAATTATATATTCTTATTTACAAGCAATAGGTGTAATTTATTCACACGAAAAAGAATGTTTTATGTATAAACAAGGAGAAAATAAATGATAATCAATACAGGTTGCAGAACAGATATACCAGCCTTTTATTCAAAATGGTTTATAAATAGAATACGAGAAGGCTATGTATTAGTTAGAAATCCATATTATACATCACAAATAACAAAATATTTATTAAATCCAGAAGTGGTAGACTGTATAGAATTTTGTACTAAAAATCCAGAGCCAATACTTAAATATTTAGATGAACTAGATAAATTTAAGCAAGACTGGTTTGTAACAATAACCCCTTATGGAAAAGACATAGAGCCAAATGTTTCAGATAAAGAAAAAGTAATAGAAAGTTTTAAAAAATTATCAGAGCATTTTAAAAGAAATTATGTAGGTTGGAGATATGATCCAATTTTTATAAATGATGAATTTGATGTAGATAGGCATATACAAGAATTTGAAAAAATCGCAAAAGCACTTAAAGGATATACTAAAAATTGTGTTATTAGCTTTTTAGACCTATATGAAAAAGTAAAAAGAAATGCACCTAACTTAAAACCTCCTACAATGGAAGAACAAATAGAACTTGCAAAAGCATTTGTGAAAATAGGAAAAGAAAATGATATGACAATTTATTCTTGTTGTGAGAAAACACATTTAGCAAAATATGGGGTTAATTGTAGTGGTTGTAAAAGTCAATCAATGATAGAAGAAGCAGTAGGACATAAACTAAAACCACCTAAAAAGAAAAACATTAGAGAAGATTGTAATTGCTTGATGGGAACTGATATAGGTGCATATAATACTTGTGGGCATTTATGTACTTATTGTTATGCTAATGAAAACAAAGCATTAGTAAAGAAGAATATCAAAGACCATATTGAAACATCTCCATTGCTAATTGGAGAGATTACAGATAATGATAAAATTACAGAGGCAAAACAGAAAAGTTGGGTTATAAGTGAGAATAATCAGATTAGCTTTATATGAAAGTAGTCATAGAAAATAAAGTGCTTTTGTGTTATAATCATCTCGACAAATTACAATATCTAGGGCTAATAAAAAAACGATTATCAAATAAATTGCATTAGCCAAATGTTAGCAAAAAATGTCGGGCAAAGTAAAACCTTTTAAAGTAAAATATATTTGTGAACGGAAAGGAGAGAATATGAACTGGATTGAATCAATTAGTAGAGCTATAGAATATATAGAGAACAACTTAACAAATGATTTAAAGATAGAGGATATTGCTAGCTATTCTTATATCTCATCATTTTATTTCCAAAAAGGATTTTCAATTATTTGTGGTTATGGAGTTGGAGAATATATTAAAAATAGAAGATTATCTATGGCAGGTAAGGAAGTTTTAAATACAGACAAAAAGATAATTAATATAGCAATGGAATATGGTTATGATTCTCAAGACAGTTTTACGAAAGCATTCAAAAGATTTCATGGATTTACTCCTACGGAAGTTCGTAATAATGGTGCTACAATAAAAGATTTCGTACCATTAAAAGTAAATTTAATTTTGAAAGGTGGTTATACTATGGAGTATAAAATTGAAGAAAAAGAGGCTTTTAAAGTTGTCGGTTTAAAAGATAGCTTTAAATATGAAAGTGCTGAACAGGATGTACCTAAACTATGGAAAAAGTTTTTTATGAAGTCTGCATTTAGTAAGATAAACGCAAAATATGCAGTTAATATTGATACTACTCTAGGCTGTGATTTATTTGATTATGTTATAGGAGATGACTATGACGCTGTAAGAAAAATACCAAAAGATTTTGAAATAATAGAAATACCAAAACTAACTTGGGCTATTTTCCCTTGTATAGGAAAAGCAAGCGAAAGCATAAGAGAAGTAAATCAAAAAATATTTAAAGAATGGTTACCTAACTCAAATGATTATGAAATAACAGCAGGTTATAATATTGAATGTTATTCAAATCCAAAAGACTATAAAAAAGGAATAGATGATGAAAAGTATTATTGCGAAGTTTGGATACCTATTAAGAAAAAGTAATAAAATTAAGAAATATTTAATTTTCATTTTTTAAAATGTAATATATAATAGGATAAAAAGGGAAAGGAGAAACAAGATGATTGGAGAGTTAATGTCTTTGATGTTAGTATTTGTACCAGCTATAATATTTCTAATAGATAAAATGTTAAAAGGAGAGAAAGCGACAACTTCCCACTATATATGGGTCTTTACTTTTTCATTTTATATTGGTCTAGTATTTTTTATAACAGGTTTAGGTACAATTTGGGATATAATAGATAAAGGTGGTTTAGTTTTATCAATACAAAGTGCCAAAATTAATTTAATACCATTTGCATCAGAGGGAGCTTTTACTTATATAATGAATATTATAATGTTTATACCATTAGGTTTTTTACTTCCCTATATTTGGAAAAATTATAGAAATATATATAAAATTGCTATAACAGGACTTTTATTTTCATCCTTTATTGAAATTTCACAAATTCCTACTAATAGAGAAGTAGATATCGACGATTTAATCATGAACACAATTGGTGCCGTTTTGGGATATGCTATTTGGAAGGCGATAGGAAAGGTATTCTTCAACAAAAATGAAGAAAAAAGAACAAAAGAATTATCTAAAATTGAGCCAATCATTTATATGGTATTGGCTTGTACATTACACTTTTTCTATAATGGGAAATGGTTTGTATAACAATCTTATTTCAAACAGTTTTTTATTTACTTAGCTCTTTCATTAGTTTTTTTCTTTTTCCATCTAACAAAATTTTTAAAATTTAAGATTTCATCTAATTATTTTCAAAGAAAATTAAAATAAATGCAAGAAAATGTGTATGTTATAATATCTAATAAATGTGTCTAATGGTACTAAATAGATATAATTAATGGAGGAAAAAAGTGGAGGAGCTAGTAAATAGAGCAAAAAATAACGATAGTGATGCTTTTACTCACCTAATATTAAATATCGAGAAAGATTTATATTATATAGCAAAGAGTAAAATTGATAATGAAAATGATATAGAAGATATTATGCAAGAAACCATGATGATAGCCTTTTTAAATATAAAAAAGCTGAAAAACAATAGTTTTTTTAAAACATGGATTATCAGAATACTGATTAATAATTGCAACAAATTCTATAAAAGAAAAAAACACAAATCACTTGATGAAGACGACTCGTTAAATAAAATAGGAAGCATCGAAATAGACTTATCCAATATAGAATTTCAGAATTTTATTTCATTTTTAAATGACGAAGAGAGAATGATTCTAACACTTTACTATTATTTAGGCTATACAACAAAGGAAATTTCAAAGATATTAAACAAGAGAGAAGGAACCATCAGTAGTAAAATTTCACGAGCAAAAATAAAAATAAAAGAAAAATATAAAGGAGAGTTTTATTAGAAATGAGAGATTTAGATGAATTTTTGGATAAATTCAGAGAGGATGAAAAAGCAATTCCACATGCTATTACCAATACGATTATAAAATTTTCTCCAAAATCCAAAGAAAGTAGGAATTTAATGATGAAAATGAAGGCAATCAAAAGAGCAATTCTAATCGCAATAAGTTTACTATTAGGAACTGGTGTGGCGTTTGCAGCAACGAAAACTTATGAGAATATATGGAAACAACCAGAAACTTATGATTTTTCCTTTGAATTAACGGAAAATGACAAAGAAAAGGCAATTAGTGAAGAAGAGGCAAAAAAGAAAGCAAGCGATTATTTGAAAAAAATAGGATTGGATAAAGAAGTAATGCAAATAGGTTTAGGAAAGGATTTTTATGATAACGAAGCCGTATGGGATGTTGGATTTGAAAGTGGTACTCTAACTCTGGATAGTAAAGGAAATTTTAGAAATTTAAATATTCCATCCTATACATATACAATTCCTTATGATTATGGTATAACAAGAGAAGAAGCGAGGGAAGTTGCAAAGGAATTACTATTAAAATATAATCCTAATGATAATAGTGATGAATATGAATTAGTATCCTTAAAGAGAAATAGTGAAAATGATAAAAGTGCTTATATTTGGTATGCGGATTTCTATAAAAAATATGATGGATTATTAAATAGCTATGAGAAGATTTGCATTGGATGGATTCCCAAAATTAATGCTTTGTATAGCTTACGTTTTGAAAATAATAAGTATGAAAATAATGAACAAGTGATAGCGAAAGAAGAGGCTATAAAAATAGCAACAGAAAAAGATAAACAAATCGAAACAAGACATAACATAGTAGCTACCGATGCCGAAATAGGAATAGATAAAATGAATACAGAAGTAGTATATAGGGAAAAGAATATAGAAGAATATGAAAAAGGAACTATGCATTTTGTACCTAGTGAAGATGGAAATATGCCAATAAAAAAGGAAGATGCCGTTTTTTACAAAGTAGAAAATAGAGTCAGAAAAGTATGGGAAGTTACGATTTATTATGATTACTATAGATATGATAAGGATTTTCCAGAAAGATTTGTTTATTACGTAGATGCAACAACAGGAGAAATAATTGGCGGGAATAGATTTTTTGGAGCTAAAATGGAAATAAAAAATTTAATAGATGACCCATATAATGTTATTCAGAAATAATAAGAGGTTGCTTACTTATGAAGAGATAAAAAGAATTCTAGAATTTGACATAGACCATTCTTTCTTAACTTATAAAAAAGAAGCAAAAGAATATGGATATGAAGTTGGAAAAATATCAATGAAAGAAAAAACAGTGATTTTTCATAAGATAGTAGGAAAGGAATAAAAGCTATACCATATTAAGTGAAATCTAAATACCAAAAGATTATGGAGATGAATAAAATGAAAAATGTAAGCAAAAAGCAGATAGTTATATTGACTATAACAAGTATAGTATTATTAGGAATAGCTTTTATAAGTGGTTTTTATACCAAAGTATTAGTGGATGAAGCGAAACTGATAAAGGAAAAAGAAAAGCAAACAAGTCTAGCAAAATTGATGTCAGAAAGTGAGATAAAGGCATTAAAAGAAACCGTAAAAAAAGATGAAGCAGATTATGGCGATAATTATCAAAAATTTGAAACCTATAATCCGAATCAATACAAAAAAGACCCTGATAGAATTTATTTTAAATCTTCCAAAATAGGTGCTTTCTATGTGTTCGAAAAAGACGATGAAAATTATGAGCATTTATTAGAAGTGGCAGAAGATAGAATGCATTATTCAGTGATAGACGATTACAACTTGAATTGTTTTTCACCACATTCCATTCATAAAATGATAACATCAGGTGAAAACTATATCATTTTTGATTATGATAATGGAACTTTATCTGAATCGGATGAAAATTATAGGAAAGACCTTATTTTTAAATTCCTAGAAAATACTAGATTATATAGGTTAGTTACCTCTTTAGCTTATGATAAAGAGCCTATTTTAAAAGATAATTTACCTAAAAAG
The DNA here is from genome assembly GCA_947426875.1 of uncultured Clostridium sp. GTDB lineage: Bacteria > Bacillota > Clostridia > TANB77 > CAG-508 > CAG-269. The sequence continues at coordinate 3,828 of CANEFU010000033.1, read as the reverse complement.
GAATTTGCCAATCATACTCATATGACGGGTTATCAATATATGGTTTATTCGGAAATGGATAAATAAGCTAAATTTACAAATGATGCAAAGGAAGAGGATGTATTTTTAAGAGGTTTTTAATGGTAACTTTCTATATAGAGAGCTTTGGCAAGATAGGGAGTTATTTCTTTAAAATGATACCAACCTGAACTTTTGCTATCATTTTTTCCGCCATTAGGATTTGAAATATATACCATATCTTCAGAATCGGTAGCAAGTAAAACCATAAAATGAGAAGCAGTAGTCCAACGATTATCATGAGGCTGATTCCAAGTACAAATTAAAATAGGTCTATTGGTTTGCAAATGTTCTTGTAGTTTTTCCTTAGACAAATGAGCACTATCATAATAGAAATCTGTATTTTTAATATGAAATGTATGAGACAATTCTTTTGAAAGGGAATCATAATTTAATACAGGATAATATTTCTGTCTAAGAGTTTCTGGCGTATCATGTTTACCGTATCCACTTAAAATGGTTGCAATTGCCGTAATACCACAACCATTTTCTGCCATAGTACCACCCCAATATCGATGATTACTCCAGGAAGAGTTACCATTTTGTTTATACTCGATATATGTCTTTTGGTAATTTTCAACCGTTGTAAAGGTTGTAAAATAACCATCTTTATTTTTTATTTCTTCCTGCCCTATTCCAGAATAATTTTTATTTACATCTTGTTTGATTATCTCATATTCTGAAGTATTACTTACTTTAAAAATAAATCGATTCAAGTTATAAGATATATCGTCAAATGCAATATTCCTAAACAATAGATAAATTCCTAAAATTATGATGAATCGTATTATAATTTTTTTTCTCTTCATTTGATTTCTCCCTCTGTTTTGTAACTTACCTATATTATAAAACAAAATAGAAAAATAAGTTTTAAGGAACTATTAAATAAATCTTAATATTTTCTTATATTCAGAGGAAGTTATAGGAAATATAGAAATAAACATAAAAAAAGAACTAGATTGCTTAGCTAAGGAGAATCTAGTTCAATAAACAAAAAATAAAACATATAAATATATGATTATTAAAGAGATTGTAGCAAAAAACAATTGATAAGTCAATAAAAACAGCAAAAAAAGTGAAAAATCACGAAGGATTAATATCATAAATATCTAAATTTTTAAAAGCGGGGTCATAAAGATTAATTCCCTTAAAATTGAAACGGGAACCATGACAAGGACAATCCCAAGTTTTATCTACATCATTCCAAGAAAGTAAGCAACCTAAATGCGTACAGATAGGCTTAACAGCATAAATCTTTCCATCAGGATTTTTATAAATACCAATTTTTTCGTTATTAATTTCAATAATACTACCAGAATCATTTTGAATTTCTTCAAAAGACATATTAGCAGACTTGAATTTATCAAGTACTAGAGAATTAGTCGATTGGACTAAGATATTTTTCATTTCATCTCTATTTTTAATAGGTTTCAAACGAGAAGGTTTAAAAAGATAAGCATATTTATTTTCTTTCCCACAAATGTTATCCGCAATGATATTAGCAGCTACATTTGATAAAGTCATGCCCCATTTTTTAAAACCGGTACCTACAAATACATTAGGCATAGAAGAAGCGTATTGACCAATATAAGAGATTTTATCAAGAGAAATACAATCTCTGGTATTCCAACGATATAAAACTTCACAATTAGGATAAAATTTTCTAGCTTCTTCTTCTAAAATACCATAGGTATCTTGATAGCAAGAAGGTTGCCCCGTTTTGTGTTCACCACCACCAATTAATAGCAGTTCTTTTCCTTCATATTTGACTGTTCGATAAGAAAAGATAGGATTTGTATCATTAATATACATACCATTAAAAAGGGTTTTCTTGGTATCAACAGCAATAATATAAGAAGTAGACTGGTACATTTTGAGAAAATACATACCAGGAAAATTGATAAACGGATAATGGGTAGCAACAATTACAAATTTACTTTTAACGGTATGGTCAACAGTGGAAATAAGATAGTTAGAGTCGAAGTCTTTTTCAATATCAGTAACAACCGTATTCGTATAAATTTCACCACCATGAGAAGAAATACTATTACATAAACCATATAAATATTTTAAAGGATGAAATTGAGCTTGGTTTTTAAAACAAATAGCTCCTTCAATTTTAAAAGGAAGACCTGTTTTGGTAACAAATTCACAAGGAAAACCAAGAGATTCGACAGCAGCAACTTCCTTTTTAATCTTAGCCAATTCAGACTTTTTAGTTGTATAAACATAACTATTTTGATATTCAAAATCACATTTTATTTTCTCTTTATCTATTATTTTTTTTATATTTTTGATAGCCTTTTCGTTAGCTAAAAGATAATCCGTAGCAAACTTTTTTCCATAGCTATTGATTAAGTAATCATAAAAAAGACTATGTTGACTAGTAATTTTAGCAGTAGTATGACCAGTTGTTTTCTCACCAATATCATCTTTTTCTAAAACCGTTACTTTAAAACCTAAATTACTTAAATAATAAGCACAAGAAAGTCCAAAAATTCCTGCACCTATAATACATACATCACTTTCCACATCACTAGAAAGGGAAGAGAAAGAATTTGTTTTTTTATTAAAATCTAACCATAAAGAGTTCATTTTTAACCTCCTAAAATTAGTATAACCAATTTTTAGGAATAAATTATAAAAAAACTGGAAAAATAAAATATAGTGTGATAAAATGATGCCGAAGGTTGCTAAAGATTTCCAAAGGTTTCCAAAGGTTGCCAAACATTCCGGGTTTAAATGGCAACTTACAACTTACAGTTTATAATTTGCAACTTGCAAGTTGCCATTTAAACCCGGAATATTTGGCAACCTTTGGAAGCCTTTAGCAGTTTTTAGCAACAAAAAAGAAAGGAAGGATAAAGATGGGAGAAGAACTAAAAGAGAAACTTTTTAACCAAAAAGAAAATGGTTGGGATAAGGTAGATGATACCAAAAGAGAGAAAATTTTTAAATTATCGAAAGAATATATGGATTTTTTAAATGTAGCAAAAACAGAAAGAGAATTTATTAAGCAAGCTAGAAAATTAGCTGATGCCAATGGATTTAGAGATATTATAGAATTTGAAACATTAAAAGCAGGAGATAAAGTATATTTTGTGAATAGAGATAAAAGTATGTATTTAGCTATTATAGGAGAAGAAAGCATTGAAAATGGAATGCATATTATAGGCTCTCATGTGGATTCACCAAGATTAGATTTAAAACCAAATCCATTATATGAAGATACAGGATTTGCTTATTTTAAAACACATTATTATGGTGGAATTAAAAAATATCAATGGACAACAATACCACTAAGCATACATGGAGTTGTCGTAAAAGCAAATGGAGAAAAAGTAGAGATAAATGTAGGAGAAGATGAAAATGACCCAATCTTTACGATTACTGATTTATTACCACATTTAGCACAAGAGCAAATGGAGAAAAAACTAAAAAATGGAATTGAAGGAGAAGATTTAAACTTACTAATAGGAAGTATTCCCTATCAAGATACCAAGGTAACAGAAAAAGTAAAATTAAATATCTTAAACATTTTAAATCAAAAATATGGTATTACAGAAGTAGATTTTACTAGTTCCGAACTAGAATTAGTACCAGCTTTTAGAGCAAGAAGCTTAGGGTTTGATGAAAGCATGGTAGCAGCTTATGGTCAAGATGATAAAGTATGTGCTTATACATCATTAGCTGCTATGATGGAATTAAACAGTGTAAAAAACACAGCAGTTTGTATTTTATCTGATAAAGAGGAAATAGGAAGTATGGGAA
>CANEFU010000032.1 GCA_947426875.1 uncultured Clostridium sp. | reverse complement strand
GAAACCTAGACCCAGACACAGCTTGGGATATTATGAATTTATTAAATGATATCAATATGAGAGGAACAACAGTAGTCGTAGCAACACATGCAAAAGACATTGTAGACCAAATGAAAAAAAGAGTTATCCATATACGTAAAGGCGAAATAATAAGAGATGATAAAAAAGGTGGGTATGATTGTGAAATATAACAGATTGGGATATTTAATTGGAGAAGGATTTGGAAATGTATTTAAAAATAAAAAATCAACAGGAGCATCACTTATGATTATGTGTGCTACTATGATTATTTTTGGAATTTTCTTAATCTTAACAGAAAATATAAATCATTTTGTATCAGAAATTGAATCAGCACAAGGAATACAAGTTTTTATCAATAATGATGCAACACAAGAGCAAGTAGACGAAGTAGGCGAAAAATTAAGGGCATTGGACGGTGTAAGCACAACGGAATTTGTATCAAAAGATGCTGCTTTAAATCAAATGAAAGAAAAATTTGGTGACAAAAAAGATTTGTTAGCTGGTTATGAAGAAAATAATATTTTTCCAGCTTCTTACGTTGTAACCTTAACAGATTTAAGTAGAAGTAAAGAAGTACAAGACCAGATTTTAACATTTGATAATATCAAAAAAATAACCAGTAAAGACGAAACCGTTACGACATTAATCAATCTAGCTAATGGAATTAAAATCGTAACAGGAGTTATCTTAATTTTATTGATTATCATATCTGTATTCATTATAGCCAATACTATAAAACTTACTGTTCATGCTAGAAGAAAAGAAATTTCAATTATGAAATATGTAGGAGCGACCAATGGATTTATCAGATGGCCATTTATTGTAGAAGGTATGATAATTGGTGTATTTGCAAGTGCTATTTCAATTACATTAGTAGGAATTGCCTATCGATTCTTAGCAGAAGAAATGGTAAATTCTCAATTTATGCAAGTTATCAACATGAGTTTAGTAACATTTGGTGATATGTTTAACTCTATCATATTTGTTTATATGTTATTAGGAATTGGAATTGGGGCAATCGGAAGTGTAATCTCTATGAGAAAATATTTAAAAGTATAAAGGAGAAAACATGCGTAAGATTTTATGTGTTGTTTTAGCTTTCTTAATTTGTAGTTTTAGTATAGTTTCTTGTGTGCAAGCAGAAGAAATAACAGATTTACAAACACAGCAACAAGAATTACAAAATCAAATCAATAATGCTACTGGCGAGTTAGAAGGTGTACAAGAAGAGCTATCTGAAAATTTACAGCAAGTTCAAAAATTGGACGAAAGAATACAAAATTCACAAACAGAATTGGATGAGCTAAATACGAAAATTACAGAATTACAAAATTCTATTGATGAAGTAGAAGAAAAGCTAAAAGTTGCAGAAGAAAAATACAATAGACAAAAACAAATATTAGAAGTAAGACTAGTGGCTATGTACGAAACTAGTGATACTCAATATTTGGATGTTATTCTAAGCTCTAGAAGTGTTTCTGAATTCTTATCCAATTATTTCCTTATCACAGAATTAGCAAATTATGATACAGAATTGTTGGAAGATATGAAAGCTCAAAAAGATGAAATTGAATTATCAAAAAAGAAATTAGACAAAACAAGAGAGCAGTATGCAACCATCAAACAAAATCAAACAAAAACAGCCAAAATATTAGAAAATACAAAAATCATAAGAGAAAATTACATAGCAAAATTATCAGAACAAGAAAAAGAAATACAAGTAAAAATAGATGAATATAATGCAAGATTTAATGAAGTAAACAAAGAAATATTATCTCTTGCTTTACAAGGAATTGATACACAATATATAGGAGGAGAATTGGCCTGGCCAATTCCTGGCTATACTAGAATTACCTCAAAATTTGGAATGAGGACACATCCCATTACAGGAGTTTATAAATTACATACAGGAGTGGATGTTAGTGCTCCAGCGGGAGCTAACTTCGTAGCTGCAAATGACGGAATTGTCATAAAGGCAGGATATAATAGTGCTTATGGCAACATGGTAATCATTGACCATGGAGGAGGAGTTTCTACATTATATGCACATGGGTCAGAAATTAAGGTGCAAGTAGGACAAACTGTAACAAGAGGAGAAACGGTAGTTTTAAAAGTAGGCTCTACAGGATATTCAACAGGACCACATGCACATTTTGAAGTTAGACTAAATGGAGTGGTAACAGACCCATTACCATACATTACAAATGGTATCGTGCCAACCACACAAAATCAAAATCAAAATACCAATAATACAACAACGGAAAACACTACAAATTAAACAATAATAGGAGGAACGTATGAGAAAATTAGGATTTAAAATAATAGGGGTATTAGTACTAGGAATCGTTTTATTCCAAGGAAGTATAGCATTTGCTGCCTCTTCTGAAGAAAAAAAATTAAAAAACGAACAAACTGCAATCAATCAAGATAAAAAAGAAGCAGAGAAAGAACTAAAAGAAGTACAAGAACAGAAATCAGAAACAGTAAAACAAGTAGAGGATTTATCTAATCAGATATCAGATTATCAATCTCAAATAGAAACCTTAAATGGTCAGATAGAAGGATTAAATACGAAAATACAAGAATCAGAGAAAAAATTGGCAAAAGCAGAAGAAGACTATACAGCGCAAGAAGAATTATTAGAAGCTAGATTAGTAGCTACTTATGAAGCAGGAGAAACATCTTATTTAGACTTTATTTTATCTTCTGATAGTATTACGGATTTAATTTCCAATTATTATTTAGTAACAGAAGTAGCAACCAGTGATACAGAATTATTAGAGAAAATTCAAAAACAAAAAGAACAAATAGAAGAAGCTAAAAAAACATTAGAAGATAGTAAAAAAGAATTAGCTACATCAAAAGCTAGCAAGCAGAGTGTTACCACACAATTGCAAACAGCCAAAAAAGAAAAAGACCAACAAGTAGCTAAACTATCAGAAGATGAAAAAGAAATACAAGCACATATTGAAGAACTTAGAACGGCAAGTGCTCAAATTGAAAGAGACATAAAAGCAGCACAAGAAAGATATGCCGCACAAATTGCAGAATTAAATAAAAATAACAATAGCAATAAAGGAAATGGAAACTCATCTGGAGGAAATTCTGGAGGAGGAAGTTATCAAGGTGGAGGAAGTGGAACACTTCAAAGACCAGTTGCTTCTGGAAATATCACAGCAACTATGTATTATTCAAATGGAAGCTATCATGGAGCGTTAGACTATGGAATACCAGTAGGAACACCAGTTTATGCAGCAGCTGATGGAGTAGTTCTTAAAACGGCTAATCTAGCTACTAGTTATGGAACACATATAGTAATTCAACATGCAGGAGGACTACAAACTTGGTATGCACATGGTACCAGCGGTTCTATTAGTGTATCACCAGGACAAACTGTTTCAAGAGGACAACAAATTATGAAATCTGGAAATACAGGAAATTCACAAGGACCACATTTGCATTTTGAAGTAAGAGTGGCACCATATAACTACAGCAATTGTAGAGTAGATCCACGTAATTATTTCTAATGGAATGACATATAATTTGATTAGGGTATCTAAGGGACGTTTCTTTTTGCACCTTTTTGTGCATTTAGGGACACATCTATGTAAATTAATTTTTATATTAATTTGTTATTTATTATTTTTTCTACATCGCGTAAGCGACCAAACGAGCGAAAGCGAGTGCGATTGGAGCAACCATCCTATTTTTGATTTAGTTGGTTGCGGCACACAAGATGTAAAAAAATAATAAATAACAAATTAAGAATATAATATAAAGATGTGTCCCTAAATGCACAAAAAGGTGCAAAAAGAAACGTCCCCAATAAACTGGAGGTTAAGAATGGAAGAAAAGAAAAGGTTTAAAGTATATAAAATAATAATGCTGATAGTATTGGTAGCATTTATTACGTTTCTATGCACATCCATAGGAATGTATCAATATTTTATAAATGATAAAAAGGCAAATTCAAGCATGTTTGCGACTACTTCATCCAATACAGACATAGAAAAAACACTGAATAAATATAAAACCATTATCGATAAATATTATTTGGGAGAAATTGATGAAGAAAAATTAAAGGAAGGAGCCATCAAAGGTTATATAGAAGGACTAGATGACCCTTATACAGAATACATATCAAAAGAGGATATGAAAGATTATTTAGAAGATACAATGGGGAATTTTGTTGGCATTGGTATTTATATGGTAAAAAACACCGATGTTAATAAAATACAAGTATTGTCACCAATCAAAAATAGTCCAGCAGAAAAAGCTGGAATCCTACCAGGAGATTTAATCTTATCAGTGGATGATGTACAATATACAGCTGATGATATGTCAGTGGCTTCTAGTAAGATAAAAGGAGAAGAAGGAAGCACTGTAAAGCTAGAGCTTTTAAGAGGAAACGAAACTAAAAAATTTGAAATAAAAAGAGAAAATATTAAAGTAAATCCAGTAGAAGGAAAAGTTTTAGACAATCATATAGGTTATATTGAATTTTCTTCTTTTGATGAAAACACAGCAGAAGACTTTAAAGCAAAATATGAAGAACTACAAAAACAAGGAATTAATTCTTTAATTATAGATTTAAGAAATAATGGTGGTGGAATTGTAGAGGAGGCATTAAAAATTGCTGATTATATAACAGATAAAGGTTCTACTTTATTATATGAAGTAGATAAAAATAATAAAGAAGAAGTTAAAAAATCAGAAAATGATGCGATTATTAATGTACCAATTGTTATTTTAACAAATGAAAATACGGCTAGCTCATCAGAAATCTTAGCAGGAGCACTAAAAGATTTAGGAAAAGCCAAAATTGTTGGAACAAAAACATACGGAAAAGGAGTCATTCAACAAGTCTTAACACTACCAGACGGAAGTGGACTAAAAATAACATCAGAAAAATACTTAACACCAAACAAAACAGAAATTAATAAAATAGGAATTGAACCAGACGAAAAAGTAGAATTACCAGACACCGTAAAAAATGTCTTATTAGTAGAAGAAAAAGATGACACACAATTACAAAAAGCAAGCGAAATGCTAAAATAAGGATTGAGGGACGGCCCCCAAATCCTCATTTGGAAAGGATAAATGAAATATGAATTTACCAAATAAGCTAACAATATTTAGAATGATTTTAGTTCCGGTTATAGTAATGATTCCTTTTTTAGGAATAGAAGGAAAATGCTTTGGCATACCAATAGAATACTTAGTAATCGATATGATATTTATCTTAGCATCATTAACCGATAAATTAGATGGATACTTAGCTAGAAAAAATAATCAAGTAACAACTTTCGGAAAATTTTTGGACCCATTAGCCGATAAAATTTTAGTTTTAGCGGCAATGATGATGTTAGTAGAAATGGCAAAATTACCAGCTTGGATACCAATTATTGTATTAGCAAGAGAATTTATGGTATCAGGCTATCGATTAGTTGCTGTAGAAAAAGGTGGAAAAGTAATTGCTGCTTCCAAATGGGGAAAATTAAAAACCGTAACACAAATGATTGCCATTATTTTAGCATTTATTGATTTACATAGTTTTGGACAATGCTTTACAGGTGAGTTACAAGGAGGAGAATTCATTTTGAACTCTATTGTAACGATTATGATGATAATACAAACGATTGCAACTATCTTTTCAGGAATGGACTACATGAAAGGGGCAAAGGAATTAATAAAATGACAAGCATAAACAATCCAAATAAAAATGAAATTTGCTTGACAAATTTCATTTTTTGCCGTAATATAGTAAATGATTTTTGGAAATGGATATATAATTAAATAAAATAGATTGGAAGGAGAAGATACCATGGAAGAAAAAGAGGTAATATTAACACAAGAAGGATATGATAGATTAGAGAAGGACTTAAATTACTTAAGAACAGAAAAAAGAGCAGAAATAGCAGATAGAATTAAAGTTGCATTAGGTTTTGGAGATTTATCAGAAAATTCAGAATATGATGAAGCGAAAACAGCACAAGCAGAAAATGAAGTAAAAATAGCAGAATTAGAAAATAAAATTAGACATGCTAAAATAATAGATGAGAAGGATATTGATACAGAAACAGTTCAAGTTGGAAATATTGTTAAAGTATTAGATATGGAATTTGATGAAAAGGTAGAATATACCATAGTAGGTTCAACAGAAGTTAATTTGGAAGAAAATAAAATATCAAATGAATCACCATTAGGTGCTGCTTTATTAGGAGCTAAGAAAAACCGTGTTGTAGAAGTGAATGCACCAGCTGGTGTTATGAAATATAAAATTTTATCCATTAAAAAATAGAAAAAGTAAGAGATATGCTATTTGCTAAAAAACGACTGAGAGGTCGTTTTTTTGTTATGTCAAGAATATACAAAGGAAATAAAAAGGGGGAAAGAGGATTTCTATTTTTGCTTACTTCTTTTTTAGATGAATGCATCATATAAATAGTATTATAATAGGGACATCAAATAAGAAGGAGAAAAATGAAAAGGAATATATTACGAATAATAGGAGGTATTATTTTTGCCATTTCAAGTGTTTTATTATCCTTTCAATTCATTATAGTTGATTACTATAATGATAAAATGATAACGCTTACGGCACTAATATCTTTTATAAGTGCAATTTGTTTTTATAAAAAGACAAACAAAGAAAATTATGAAATCATAAAAAAGAATATTCTTTTTACAATCATTAGCATAATTTTAACCATTATAGTCATGGTACAACTATATGTAACAAAAGGAATAGAATGTAAAGAAGTGTTTCAAAATGGGAGATTAAATCCATTTGAAATTAAATTCTTTATGATGGCAACAATAGCAGCCTTATATATAGGGATTTACTTAGGAAATAAAATAAAAGAGTGGTTAATCGATTTTTGGCATGCCTTAGATAAGTGGGACAAAAAAGCCTATATGATAGCAACTATTATCTCGTTTTTGACTATTATAATGGCTTATAGAGCAAATGCTAATTGGTATTTACAATATGATAAAGTATATTCTTTAGATTCTGGATGGTGTTTTGAAAATATTTTACCAAAGGCAACCTATTATGATATTCGACATCCAATTTTAAGCATGGTGACATTTCCTATATGGGCGGTTGTAAGTACAGTGGTAAATCTAATAGTACTGGGCAATTTAGTGGTAATAGTGATTGCCATTATAGTTCAAATGATAAACGCACAATTATTGATTTTAATAGGATTACAACTTAAAATGCTAACCAAAAATAAATTAGTATTTATCATCTATATGTTATCATTTCCAACGATATTATATACGATGTTTTTTGAAAAATATCAATTATGCGTATTCTTAATGGTCTTATATGTATTCACCATTTGTCATAAAAAAGAAAAATCAATCCCAAGTTTAATAGCGGCAACTGGTGTCATGCCTACAAGTTGTGTGATAGGAATGGCGGAGTTGTTGACATCAGATAAATGGATTGAGAAAGTAAAAAAGGTATTAAAAATTCTGACAATTGCACTAATAACGCTTATCTGTTTAGGAAGAGGTCATATCATAGAACATGGACTAACAGAAATACAGGAAAAAAGGCAAGGATTCTCCAATAAAACATATACGATATCAGAAAAAGTAATTGCAACGACAAAGATGATACAAAACTGTTTTATTGCTTTACCATCCAGTACAACAGTAAAAGAAAATACATATTGGTGGGAAGGGTTAGAATCTAAAATATCTATGGTAGCAATTATTATCATGGGAACCATAATAGTAGGAATGATAAGAAACAGAAAAAATCTTTTTGTAAAAATTTCTAGTGTTTGGATAATCTTTTCATTTGTATTATTTGTCATATTCAATTGGAGTACGCAGGAAACGCCATTATTTACCATCTATTTTTCATGGGCCATGATTCCTCTTTTTATAATGGGATTGGATTTTATGTTAGAGAAAGTTAAAGCAAATCCTAAAATAGTCTATGGATTTATAATTGGCTATATGGCAATTATAAATATAGAAACGATGCTTGAAATACAAAATTTTTTAGTAATGTTATAGTAAAAGGAAGATAGGAATGAGAAAAATAAATCCGTTTATCAAGTTAATAAGACCGCATCATTACATAAAAAATTTACTGATTTTGTTACCAATTATCTTTTCTAAAAATATGCTAAATATATCGTTATTAAAAAACACAATAATAGGGATAACAGCGTTTTCACTTATGGCATCTGTTGTATATATTATAAATGATATAATGGATGTAGAAGCAGATAGAAAACATGAAAAGAAAAAGTTCAGGCCAATAGCTTGTGGAGAGATTTCTATTAAAAGTGCTTGTATCATGGCTGGTATATTGTTTGTAATAAGTATAGGATTAAATTTCTATATAAAAGCGAATATAATTGCCAATATAGTGTTTTATAGCTATCTGCTTATGAATATTTTATATAGCATAAAATTAAAGCATATTCCCATTGTAGATATTGTCATATTAGCATTTGGATTTTTAATAAGAGTTTTATATGGTGCAGCAATTACAGGAATTGAGATATCAAATTGGCTATATTTGACGATTTTATCGTTATCTTTTTATATGGGACTAGGAAAAAGAAAAAATGAATTCAGAAAGATGGGAAAGGAAGGAAGAAAAGTATTACACTATTATAATCAATCTTTTTTAGATAGTAATATGTATATCTGTATGGCACTAGCAATTGTATTTTATTCTTTATGGTGTATTGATATGAGTACGAGTATGGTTTGGACAGTTCCTTTCGTAATTGTTATCTGTATGAAATATAGTTTAACCATAGAAGGAGATTCGTTAGGTGACCCTGTTGATGTGATTTTAGGGGATAAAGTATTATTTTTATTAGCATTTACTTATATCCTTATGATGTTTGCCGTAATTTATTTTTAATATTTTATAAAAAAGAAAAAAAGGAAATCCTTTAAAGGATTTCCTTTTTAAAATTTAATAGCAGATTCTAAAGCTAATGTTATCATATTATTTAATCCTGTTTGTCGCTCCTCTGGAGTGGCAATTTCTTTAATATATTTGGAATCAACGACACTCATTAGACAGGCAGCATTTTTGTTAAGTAATTTAGCAACGTAAAATAAGGCAAAGGCTTCCATTTCTGCACTTACAGGATTGAAATCTTGTGGAATTCTAGCTAAAAATTCATTTACGTTAGTCATGTATACGTCAAAACAATCAGCACATACAGTATTTCCTAAAATGAATGGGATTTCAATTTCCTTTGCGGTATCCATGATTTTAGAATTTAATTTTGTGCTCGCTTCTACAATATGACAATCATCATTGTTTAAAGTCAAAGCAAAATTTCCTTCACTAAAAACTTGTTGTGATAAAATGATGTCAAATAATTTTAAATCTGGTTTATAACCTCCACAAGAACCGATTCGAATAATGTTTTCAACTCCATAAATTTTATATAGCTCATAACTATAAATTCCCATGCTAGGCATTCCCATACCAGAAGCCATAACCGTTAACTCTGTTCCTTGATAAGTTCCTGTGTAGGCATAGATACCTCTTACTTGATTGACTAATTTAGCATTTTCTAAAAAATTTTCAGCAATATATTTAGCACGAAGTGGGTCTCCAGGCATAATAACAGTTTTGGCGATTTCTCCTATTTTTGCCTCATTATGTGGTGTTGACATATAGCATTCCTCCTTTTCAAT
>CANEFU010000031.1 GCA_947426875.1 uncultured Clostridium sp. | reverse complement strand
TAAAGAACCTGATATTGACTTGAATTTCTCAGGAGAATATCAAGCAAAAGCACATCGTTATACAGAGGTTATTTTTGGAAAAGGAACCACTTTTAAAGCAGGAACCATAGGAACAGTAGCAGATAAAACAGCTTTTGGCTATGTGAAAAAGTATTTCGAAGAAAGACACATACCAATCAATCGAGCCGAAACACAAAGATTAGCAAGTGGATGTACTGGTATTAAAAGAACAACAGGACAACACCCAGGTGGAATTATTGTTGTACCAAAAGGAAGAGAAATTTACGAATTTTGTCCCGTACAACATCCTGCTGATGACCCAAATTCAGATATCGTAACAACTCATTTTGACTATCACTCTATTGACCAAAACTTATTAAAATTGGATATATTAGGGCATGATGACCCAACCATGATTAGAATGCTACAAGATATAACAGGAAAAGACCCAACGAAAGTACCACTAGATGACAAAGAAACAATGTCAATTTTTAGTTCAACGAAAGCAATTCGGAGTAACACCAGAGCAAATACATTCAGAAGTAGGAAGTTTTGGTGTGCCAGAATTTGGAACTAAATTCGTAAGACGGAATGTTAGTAGATACAAGACCAACCACATTTGATGAGCTAATCCGTATATCAGGGCTATCACATGGTACAGACGTATGGTTAGGAAATGCACAAAGCTTAATTGAAGCAGGAACGGTAACTCTACAAGATGCGATATGTTGTCGTGATGATATTATGATATATTTAATCAAACAAGGATTGCCACCAAATCCAGCTTTTAAAATCATGGAAACCGTGCGTAAAGGAAAAGCCTTAAAAGACCCAGCTAAATGGGCAGAATATGTAGAATTAATGAAAGAGCATAATGTACCAGATTGGTATATCAAATCATGTGAAAAAATAAAATACATGTTTCCGAAAGCACATGCGGCAGCCTATGTAACCAATGCGTTCCGAATTGCTTGGTTTAAAGTACATGAACCATTAGCCTATTATGCCGCCTATTTCTCTATTAGAGCGGATGAATTTGATAGTGAATATATGATATTTGGAAAAGAAAAGGTAAAAAATAAAATGAAAGAAATAGACTTAGAAGGAAATGCAGCAACGGTTAAAGATAAAAATATGTATGCTATATTAGAATTGGTACTTGAAATGTATGAAAGAGGATTTAACTTTTTGCCAATCGATTTATACCAATCACATGCAACCAAATTTTTAGTGGAAGAAGGAGGAATCCGTCCACCATTAAATAGCATACCTGGACTAGGAACAGTGGCAGCACAAGGGATAGAAAAGGCAAGACAAGACGGAAAATTTATGTCTATTGATGACTTGAAAATACGCTCAAAAGTGGGAACATCAGTGACAGACTTACTAAAAAAATTCGGATGTTTAGAAGGAATGAGTCAAAGCAATCAAATGAGTCTATTTGCCTAATTTAAAATAGTAGGAAAGGGAATAATCTATGAGTTTTAAAGAAAAAAGAAAAAAATTTTTAAACACATTATCAAAGTTTATGAGAAATAATAAAAAAGAAGAATGGAAAGAGCCAGACGTTAATGCCATATATTATTATAAAAATATGAGGTTACCTATAATGTATTTGAATGATATGGTAAATACAGAAACGGTAAAATATTTAGGAGAAAATAGGTATTCATTTAATACTGAAAATTTGAATTTACAAGATAATTATAGTTTGATGAGAACATTAATAGAAAGAAACATTGATGCACTAGGCAATATAACAGAAAGAACACCAAAAAGAAGGGAATATGAAGATTTTGCTACACAAGTGAATCAAAAATTAACACAAGCTTCTTTTTATATAACAAAAGAAAACAATTTACAAAAAGCATTTGATATTTTGGAAAGGTTTTTTCCAGAGACGATTACTTTTTATCATTCTATCATGAAAGAAGATAGTCAAATTGATGAACACTAAAAGGTAAAATAATTTAAATAAGGGGATTTATAGATAAAAATATAAATCTCTTTTTATATGATAAAAAATAGGAAGCATGCCTCTTTCGGTCTTGTTTTTTAAAGTTGACAATAGTATAGACATAATGTAAAATAAAAATGAGAAAAGGAGAAAAGTTATGTATCAACAAACAAGGATTAATTTTGAAGAGATATTTAAAATGCAAAATATTTTACTATATTTGTTAGCCATCAATGTTTTTGGTTTTTTTATTATGTGGCTCGATAAGCGAAAAGCTAAAAAGGGAGCATGGAGAATTCCAGAAAAAACATTGTTTTTTGTTACGGCACTAGGTGGAGGAATAGGAACAATTGCTGGAATGTATGTATTTAGACACAAGACGCAAAAACTTAATTTTGTAATTGGTTTTCCATTTATTACAATATTAGAAATAATAGGAATTATATATTGGCTATTTTTTAACTAAGGAGATAAAATGAAAAAAAGAGAGATTAAAAAAGAAGTAAAATTATTAGCAAAACAAAAAAAGTTTGAACAGATTTATAATGAATATGGCCCTCAATATTTTAGAAAATATGTTTCACGTAAATATAAAAAGAGAGAGATAAAAAAGTTAAGACAAGAAGGAAGATATTTGGATATTTATGAAAAATATGGAAAAGTAGAGGGAGATACAAAAGATGTTGAAAATGAATTAGGAAAGAAAATGAGTTGGATAAAAAGGTTATTTAATAAGACAATTTTCGCACGAAACATAAGTGAGATAAAGTCAATATTTATTAAATCAATACCACCAGGAATAGCATTGGGATTGCGGAGCAAACCTTCTTTTATTACCAGATGCCTCAAAAATAGATTTAGAAAAGAAGGAAAATTCGCAAAAATATGCTAAAGAGATTCAAGAATATGAAGAAGAATTAAAAGAGTATGCCAATAAATTTGATACCAAGAAACAAAGTGATATGGAAATCATTATGAGAGTGATGAAAGATATGAATGAAAGAATAAGAGGATATGGTGAGCCAGAAATCGATGCAGTAGGATATAGGGGAATGGATGTAATGAAAGAAAATGGCATAGGGGTTTGTAACAATATGTCTGAAAATGTTGCTGATGAATTTAATAAAATAAATCCAGAATATAATGCTCGAGTAGTTGTTTTATATATGAATGAAGGAGATATAGAAGGTGCTAATATAGAAAATAATACAATTAATAGTGCCGATAGTAGAAATAATTTTCATGGAAATGTAACAAAAAGATATTATAAAGGAAGATTATTTTCAAAGGAAATAGACGAAGGAAATCGTACTATTGTATATCAATATGATGAAGAAGGAGGAATGGAAAAAACAATAGTAGAAACAGAAGAAAATGAAAATTATTATAAAAGAATAAAATATAATGATAAAGGAGAAAAAACGTATGAGAGGATAGCAGATAAAGAAAGTGATAGAGCGCTTTATTATAAAAATGGGAAAGTAGAACGAGAAGTTATAATAAAAGATTCTCATACCCTAACAATCCATTATAATAAAGAAGGTCAGGAAGAATCAAGGGAGGAAGAAGAAAGAGGAGATGCCAATATATTTTTATCATCAAAAAAATCTGAAAAAAAGCTTGGAATACATGCTATGGTTGCTATCGACATAGAAAGTGATAATGCTACTCTATTAGTAGATGTAACCAATTTAATGTTGGGCGTTTATAAAGATGGAAAAATGATAATGTTTAATGAAAATAAACCAAACGAAGCTATATATGATAGAAACTATAAACTAGAAAGTTTGAATTACGGAGTAAAAAAGGCTTTTGAATATACGATGGATTATATAAAAATTTTTAGAGAGCCTACTCTTTATATGGAAGAATTAAAAGAAAAGTATGTATTAGAAGCACAAAACAAGATGCTAGAAAAGATAGAAAGAGAAGATGAGAAAGAAAATAAGCAAAGTAGATTTAAGAATGATTTAAAAATAGATACAGGAGTTACTTACAATTATAATACTAATACAGTAACGATTGATACTACCAAAAGCCAGAGCAATAGACAAGAAGAACGTATGTAAATATTATGTTATATAGAAAAAATCAAAAAATCCAAAAAAGCAAGAGTTATAAAGCTTTTTGGATTTTTTTATTTTGAAAAAGATTGTGAAAAAAGAGTACACATAAAAAGTAACGAACATAAAAGAAAAGAAAAAATATTATAGCAACCAAATCAAAATGTGAACAACTTGTGAACGGAAAATGAGTAAATTAAGTTATTCACAAAGTTATCCACAGTTTCCACAAGAAAAAATAAAAGAGGATAAGAAACAAAAAACAAAAAAAAAGGAAACATAAAATGAAAAAGGAAACATAATTGTAACAAAAGCGAAACACAAGTGAAACAGAACTGTAACAAAACAGCGAAAAAAAGGACGAAAAATGTAGAAAATGCATATAATAATATATCAAATAAAAAGAAAAGAGGAGAAAGAAATATGTTATACAAATCAAGAAGTGAATTAAATCAAAAAAGATGTTATTGCGAAACCAAATTAAATCAAGAGGAAATAAAAAAAAGAATAGAGCAAGGAGCTATATTAGTAGATGTAAGAAGTCCACAAGAATTTGGAGAAGGACACTTAGAAAATGCTATTTCCTTACCAGAATATGAAATAAAACAAAAAGCTAAAAAAATAATTCCCAATAAATCGCAAGATATAATAGTGTATTGTAGTACAGGACACAGAAGTGAAAAAGCACAAAAAACACTGCAAGCACTTGGATATGAAAAAGTATATAACTTATGTAATGGGGTAGAAAACTATAACTAAGCTATTGAGGTTTTTTCATTTGTATGTTAAAATGAAACAAAATGAAAGAAACAAAGGGGGACAGGTCTTTTTTGTTTCACGAAATATGTAAAAAAATGCTGATTTAAGTAATAAACAAAAAACGACAAAAAGTTTGAAACAAAAAAGACCTGTCCCTCTTTGTAAAGCGGAGGAAGTATGAATAAAAGACAAGAGTATATTAGGAATTTTAGTATTATTGCACATATTGACCATGGAAAGTCAACTTTAGCCGATAGACTGATTGAAATGACGGGAGTGTTGTCTAAAAGGGAGATGGAGAGTCAAGTTTTAGATAATATGGATATTGAAAAGGAAAGAGGAATTACGATAAAGTCCCAAGCTGTTAGAATGATATACAAGGCGAAAGATGGACAAGAATATACTTTAAATTTAATTGATACACCAGGTCATGTGGATTTTAATTATGAAGTGTCTAGAAGTTTAGCAGCATGTGATGGAGCTATTTTAGTTGTAGATTCAAGTCAAGGCGTAGAAGCACAAACGTTAGCTAATGTGTATTTAGCGATTGATAATAATCTTGAGATATTACCAGTTCTTAATAAAATAGATTTGCCAAATAGTAGAGTGGAAGAAGTAAAACAGGAAATAGAAGATATTATCGGAATACCAGCAGAAGATGCACCTTGTATTTCGGCAAAATCAGGATTAAATGTAGAGCAAGTATTAGAAAGAATTGTAACAGATTTGCCAGTACCGAAAGGAAATGAAAATGAAAAAACAAAATGTTTGATATTTGATTCTTATTATGACAATTATAAAGGTGCAGTAGCTTATGTAAGAGTAATGGATGGAAGCATAAAAGTAGGGGATGAAATAAAATTAATGGCAACCAATAAAACTTTTACGGTAGTGGAAACACGGATATTTTGTGCCAGGCTCTTACATGCCAGCAAATGAAATAAAAGCAGGAGAAGTTCGGATATGTGGCAGCAAGTATAAAAAACTTATCCGATATTCAGGTAGGAGACACGATTACATTAAAGAATAATCCAGCAGATGAGCCTTTGAAGGGATACAAAAAAGTAACACCAATGGTTTATTGTGGATTATATCCAATTGATGGTAGTCAATACGAAGCACTAAAAGAAGCATTGGAAAAGCTAAAATTAAATGATGCAGCATTAGAATATGAAGCAGAAACATCAGTTGCTTTAGGATTTGGATTTCGCTGTGGTTTTCTAGGACTACTTCACTTAGAAATTATAGAAGAAAGATTAGATAGAGAATTTGATTTAGGGCTCATTACAACAGCACCATCTGTTATCTATAAAGTATATAAAACAGATGGCGAAATAATGGAATTATACAATCCAGAAGATTTACCAAAACCACAAGAAATTTCTTATATGGAAGAACCATTTGTAACAGCTAATATTTTAACACCAAAAGATTATGTAGGAAACATTATGGAATTATGCCAAAGAAGACGTGGTGTTTATATCGATATGAAATATTTAGACGAAAATAGAGTAACTTTGGTATACGAAATGCCGTTAAATGAAATTATTTATGACTTCTTTGATAATTTGAAATCAAAAACAAAGGGATATGCATCACTAGATTATGAATTCAAAGAATATAGAAAATCAAATCTAGTAAAATTAGATATTCATATTAATGGAGAGCCAGTAGATGCTTTAAGCTTTATTGTTCACAAAGATAGTGCTTATGATAGAGGAAAGAAAATGGTGGAAAAACTAAAAACCGTTATTCCAAGAAAACTATTTAAAATACCAATTCAAGCAGCAATTGGAGGACAAATTATTGCGAGAGAAACCATATCAGCTATGAGAAAAGACGTATTAGCGAAATGCTATGGAGGAGATATTACAAGAAAGAAAAAGCTATTAGAGAAACAAAAAAGAGGAAAGAAAAAAATGCGTGAAATAGGAAATGTGGAAATACCACAAGAAGCATTCTTAAGCGTATTGAAACTAGATGACGAATGATTTTGGGGACGGAGGAAAAAATCATGGTAACTGTTTGAAAAGGAAGAAGGAATAGGAGAGGATAAAAAATGTATAAAATGGTTATAGTTGATTTGGATGGAACTTTACTAAATGATAAAAAGCAAGTATCTAAAAGAAATGCAGAAGTAATTAATAAAATACATCAAGAAAAAGGAGTTCAATTTGTGATAGCAACAGGGAGAAATATCAATGATATATCACAAGTGATTGAAGCAATCGGAGATACGATAAATCAATATGTGATTGCTTCGAATGGAGCTATTATAAAAGATAATGTAAAAGATACCTATGTATTGAAAAAGTATTTTGACAAGACAGAAGTCCTTAGTATCATAGATGCTTATAGAGAGCAAAATTTAAGAGGATTAGTTCATACTTATGAAGGACAACTAACAGAAGAGAATGCCAAAGTTGAAATAGGAACAAAAGTAGGATTCGTACAAGATTTAAAAAAATACTATGTAGAGAATGAAGTTTCAACAACTTCCATGCTAACCTTACATGGCGAAGAAAAAGATTTAAGAGAAATGGAAAAGAGAATGGAAGTTCAATTCCAAGAATTAGCTTCTACTGGTATTTGTGATATATCGGTTCAAAAAGAAAATGAAATCTATGAATCAAAATATATCGATATTATGAAAAAAGATTCGACAAAGGCAAATGCTATTAAGATACTAGCAGACTATTTACAAATTGACAAAGAAGAAATCATAGTAATGGGTGATGGAGTAAATGATATGTCCATGTTTGAGGTAGTTGGCTATAAGGTGGCTATGGGAAATGCGAACGAGGAATTGAAAAGCAAAGCTGATTATATAACAACTAACAATAATCAAGATGGAGTAGCAGAAGCTTTAGAAAAAATATTCTATGAAGGAGAAAAGAAAGAATGAGAGAAGAAAAGTATGAAGACCAAATAGAAGGAAGAAATGCTGTAATAGAGTTGTTAGAAAGTGGAAAAGATATCAACAAAATATTCATCACAAAAGGAGAAAAACATGGTTCTATTCACAAAATTATAGCTATGGCAAAAGAAAATAGAGTTATTATAGTGGAAAAAGAAAGAAAACAAATGGAAGAAATGGCACAAACGCCAAACTATCAAGGTGTTATTGCTATGGTTCCACCATTTGAATATTGTGAAGTAGAAGATATTTTACAAGAAGCAAAAGCAAAAGAAGAAGACCCATTCGTGTTATTATTAGATGGAATTGAAGACCCACACAATTTAGGTTCTATTATTAGAACAGCAGAAACAGCAGGTGTTCATGGAATTATTATCCCAAAAAGAAGAGCTGCTATGGTCAACAGTACCGTAAATAAAGTATCAGCAGGAGCAGTACAACACATGAAAGTAGCGAGAGTAACCAACATATCAGATACTATAGAAACACTAAAAAAAGAAGGTCTTTGGATTTGTGGAACAGACATTAACACTTCAACCTATTATTATGACCAAGATTTAACAGGAGCAATTGGCATTGTAATTGGAAATGAAGGAAACGGAATAAGTCAGAAAGTAAAGAAAAATTGTGATTTTTTAGTAAAAATTCCAATGAAAGGAAAAATCACTTCATTAAATGCTTCTGTTTCAACAGGAATCGTAGTATATGAAGCAGTAAAACAAAGAATGAAATAGAACTTGATTTTAAATAATAAAAAAGATATAATAGAATAAGGATTGAGGGACGGCCCCAAAATCCTTATTGATAAAGAGGAGGAAGACAAAATGATAGCAAGAAAAAAAAGAAAAATGATAATTATTTTATCTGTTGTGTTAGTAGTAGTAATTTTAGCAATTACTTTCATTTTATTATATATCAATACAGATATGTTTAAATCAAGCTCTACCTTATTTTCTAAATATATAGGACAAAATGTTGAAAACATGGATACATTTTATCATAAAATAGGAACGAATGAATACAAAGAAATATTAAAAGAAAATAAGTATACAACAGACACACAAGTAAAAGTAAATTATGCTGAAAATGTTGGGACAAGCTCAGAAAGTACGCAAAATTCAATCAATCAATTGAAATTAAAAATAAATGGACAAGTAGATAATGGGAATCAATATAATTATCAAGATATCAGTTTATTAAGTGATAATGAAACCGTATCAGAAGTGGAATATATACAAAAAGAAAATACTTATGGAATTAGACTGACAGGTATGTTTAACCAATTTATACTAGCAGATAATGAAAATTTAAAAGAACTATTTAGAAAAATGGGTCTTACAGAGGAAGAATTAGAAAAGATACCAGATAAAATAGAATTTAATAAGGAATGGGAAGAGATTTTTAAACTTTCAGAAGAAGAGAAGCAGAAAAGTAAAACAAAATATATCAATATTATAAATAGTAATATTTCAAAAGATAACTTTTCGAAACAAAAAAATCAAACCATTCAAATTGATGGGAAAAAGATGAATGCTAATGCTTATATTTTGACCATAACAAAAGAGCAAGTAAATGATATTTATTTAAGAATATTGGAAGAAGTAAAACAAGAGGAAATCATTTTAACAAGATTAGATAAAATCCAAACACTATTAGAAAACTATCAAACAACAGAGGCTACCAAATTAAGAGATGAATTTGCAAAAAAAATAGAAAGTGTAATTTCAGAAATAACAAAAAACAATATAGGACAAGATGAAGTAAAAATTACAGTATATGAAAACAATGGTATAACTGTAAGCACGATGTTACAAACTTCAGATTATGAAATGTTTTTCGATTTATTATCTTATGCAGAAGAAGATTATATGCAAATGTCATATAAAAATACAAAAACAGGAGAAGAGAAAGAGCAAGTATTTACTTATAAAAAAACAAAGGGAGAAACCAGTATTATTTTAAATAATACAGAGGATGGTAAGAAAAAAGAATATAGTTTAATGACAAATGAAAAAATAGAGGACAATAATCGTTGTACCAAAAATATAGTGGCTAAATATGAAGATGATTCTAATAGAGTAGAAGCAACTATTGAGCAAAAAATAAATATAGTAAGTAATTTTGAAAAGGAAGTAACATTAGATGAAAAAAATGCTATTAATTTAAGTGACTTAGAAGGAGAACAAATTACAGCACTCCTAAATAGAGTCAATAGTGGTGTTTCTGAAAAAATAAACACACTT
>CANEFU010000030.1 GCA_947426875.1 uncultured Clostridium sp. | reverse complement strand
AAAGTAAAAGTAGACGAAGACGGATTTGTAGTAAAAGAAGAAAAAGAAAAACAAGTCGAATATGGAATAGCAGAGGTAGGAGAAGATGCCACAAAATATGGAGAATTCATATCTTCTTACTTTGCGTGGGTATCTTTACCAGAGCAGAAAGAAAAGGTAGAAGAATTAGAGAAAATAACAAAAAAAGAAAAAGATAGAAGACAACAATAAGATAAAGTAAAAAAGTGAGAAAAAACAAGAAAATATGAGAAAAATAAAATAAGGCACAAGAAAAAGGTCAAAGAAGGTCAAAAAATAGCATTGAAAAAATAAACAAAGCGAGTATAATAATATTGTAGGTCAAGGAAAGTCAAAGACAAAATTGCAAAATATAATCAAATATAAATGAAAATAAAGAAAGGAGATGAAAAAAATGAGAATGTCAGATATAATAGAAGAATTTATAAAAGAGTTATTTGATGAAACAGATGCTATTGAAATACAAAGAAATGAGTTAGCTGAGCAATTCAATTGTGTACCATCACAAATCAACTATGTCATATCAACCAGATTTAAGCCATCACAAGGATACTATGTAGAAAGTAGGAGAGGTGGAGGAGGTCATATCACAATAAAAAAAGTAAACAACACAAAATCAGACTATATCATGCATATTATAAATAATATAGGAAGTGAAATAACATCAAATGAAGTAGACATACTCATCAGTGATTTTTTAACCTATAACATCTTAGAAACGAAAGAAGCAAAATTATTAAAAGTAGCAACAAGTGACAATGTTTTACAATTAGAAAAAAATGTAAAAGACAAGGTAAGAGCTAGAATATTCAAAAATATGCTACTTAATTTAGAATGATTTTGGGGACGGAGGAAAAAATCATTTTAGATTATGCATAAAATAAAAAGGTATTATGATTTTGGAGGGCAAAAGAGGAAAATGATTTTTTCCTCCGTCCCCAAAATCATTAGAGGAGGAATTAAAAATGTTGTGTGATAATTGTGGAAAAAGAGAAGCCAATGTAAGATATTCAGAAAATATTAACGGAAGAAAAAAGGAATTAAATTTATGTGAGGAATGTAGTAAAAAATTAGGCATAACCAATAGTGATTTTAGTATGCCAATTGATTTTTCAAGCTTTTTTGGAGAATTTATGGAAGATTTTGCAACACCAGAATTTATGCCATTACTAAGTGAAATCAAGACATTAAAATGTAATAGCTGTGGTTATACTTTTGAAGATATAGCAAATACAGGAAAATTAGGATGTGGAAATTGTTATGAAGTATTTGAAGAAAGATTAGACCCAATTATTCGAAGAATACAAGGAGCCAACCGTCATGTAGGAAGAGTTGGAAAAATAATTGACAGTAAAGTTGAACAAAAAATGTCTAATAAAACAAGTAATAAAGAAGAAAGAAATAAAGAATCAGAGGAAAATAAAACAGAAAATAAATTAGAAAAGCTACAAGAACAACTAAAACAAGCAATCAAAGAAGAAAGATATGAAGATGCAGCAAAAATCAGAGATGAAATAAAGAAAATTCAATAAGGATTTGGGGACGGCCCCAAAATCCTTATTATGAAATAAATAATGAGGATTTTGAGGCCGTCCCTCAATCCTCAAGGAGGAATGAAAATGAATTGGTATTTACAGAGTAGCGAGAATTCAGATGTAGCAAGAAGTACAAGAATAAGATTAGCTAGAAATTTACAAAATATAAAATTTAGTTTGAGTAAAAAGGAAGAAATAGAAGCTTTAGAAAATAGAATAAAAGAGGGATTATACCATATTGGCTATGGGCTAAAATTCTTCAAGTTAAGTGATATGGACGACATTACAAAAATGAGCTTAGTAGAAAAAAACTTAATTAGTCCAGAATTTGTTTTACAAAAAAATGAAACAGGAAGCATTTTAATAAATGATGAAGAAAATATTTGCATTATGATAGGAAATGAGGACCATATTGAAATACAAGTATTTGATTGCGGATTAGACTTGGATAATACGTTAAATTTAGCAATTGAGATGGATGAAAAAATAGGAGAAGTATTAGGTTATGCTATTAGCAAAAAATATGGTTATTTAACAGCTTGTCCTAACAATGTAGGAACAGGTTTAAGAGCATCTGTTATGGTACATTTACCAGCACTATCAAGAACTCAAAATACCAAAAAAGTATTAGAGGCAATTAGTAGTTTTGGAATTAATATCAGAGGCGTATATGGAGATAACACGGAGAGCACGGGAGATATGTATCAAATATCGAATAAACAAACACTTGGAATAACAGAAAAAGAAATCATACAAAATTTACAGGTAATTGTTGAAAAAATTATCAAACAAGAAAGACAAGCTAGAAAACTTTTAGCAAAAGATGAGCTAGCTTTAGAAGATTTAGTATATAGAAGTTATGGGATTTTGAGTAACTGCAAGAAAATATCTTCAGAAGAGACTAGAAATTTATTATCTAATATTAAATTAGGTACGGATATGGGAATATTGAAAGAATTGACAGATTTAAAGGTACAAAAGTTATATCTGTATACGAAACCTGCTAATTTACAAAAATTTGTAGGAGAACAATACGAGGCAATTGAGAGGGATATTAAAAGGGCAGAGGTGATTCAACAAATTATGAAAGAGGCTTAAAACATATAAAAGAAGGAATTATAATGTGATTATAAGAGTAAAAAATTATTTAAAAAGATGTGTCCCCAATTGCACAAAAATGTGCAAAAAGAAACGTCCCCAATAGGACATGAAAGGAGTGGTTAAAAGATGACATATAAATTTACCAATAGAGCTAAAAAAGCAATTGAGTTAGCGAATGAGGTAGCTATCGAATTAGGACATAACTATGTTGGAACAGAGCATGTATTGTATGGGTTGGCAAAAGAAGGGAGTGGGGTAGCTTCTAAAGTGCTAGGAAATCAAGAGGTTACACCAGATGGAATAATTGATAAAATAGTGGAGTTAATTGGACAAGAGGAGCCAATTAGCGAAACGTTAGGGTTTACACCAAGAACAAAGAGAGTGATTGAAAATGCTTTTATAGAAGCAAGAAAATTAGGTTATAACTATATTGGGACAGAACATATATTAATTGGAATCTTAAGAGAAGGAGATTGTATTGCCGCAAGAATTTTATTAGAGCTAAATGTTAATATTCCAAGATTATATAATGAAATTGTAAAAGTAATAAATGAAGGAGAAAACTTATCAGGAGAAGAGAAAGAAACACGCTCTGAAAGTAAAAAAGGAAGTTATAATCAAACGACTACTTTAAATCAATTTGGAGAAGACTTAACTAAAAAAGCAACAGAAGGAAAACTAGACCCTATTATAGGAAGAAAAGAAGAAATTGAAAGAGTCATTCAAATCCTATCTAGGAGGACGAAAAATAACCCTTGTTTAATAGGCGAGCCAGGAGTTGGTAAAACAGCAGTAGTAGAAGGATTAGCTCAAAAAATAGTAGCAGGAGATGTTCCAGAAATATTAAAAGATAAAAGAGTAGTTAGCATGGACATATCAGGTATGGTAGCAGGTGCAAAATACAGAGGAGATTTTGAAGAAAGAATAAAAAAAGCATTATCAGAAGTAAAAAAAGCAGGCGACATTATTCTATTTATTGACGAAATGCATACCATTGTTGGCGCAGGGGCTGCAGAAGGTGCCATTGATGCCGCTAACATCTTAAAACCATTATTGGCAAGAGGAGAAATCCAATTAGTAGGAGCAACTACTTTAAATGAGTACAGAAAATATATTGAAAAAGATGCTGCTTTGGAGAGAAGATTTAGTCCTGTTAATGTCAATGAGCCAAGTGAAAAAGATACCATTAAAATATTAAAAGGAATTAGAGATAAATACGAAGCACATCATGGTGTCAAAATCACAGATGAAGCCATTGAAGCAGCGGTTACCATGTCAGTACGATACATCAATGATAGATTCTTACCAGACAAAGCCATTGATTTAATTGATGAAGCAGCTTCCAGAGCAAAATTAAAAACGTATACAGAGCCAGATAATTTAAAAGAATTAGAAGAGCAAATTGAAGAAACACAAAAAGACAAAGAAGAAGCTGTCAGAACACAAAAATTTGAAAAAGCAGCTACTTTAAGAGATAAAGAAAAAGAGTTAAAAGAGCAATATGAAAAAGAGCAAAAGAAATGGAAAAATAAAAGTACAAAGCAAATAACCAATATAACAGAAGAAAATATTGCAGAAGTTATTAGCAATTGGACAGGAATACCAGCTAGCAAAATAACAGAAGATGAAAATGTTAGATTGAAAAATTTAGAAAAGAATCTTCATGAGAGAGTAATTGGTCAAAATGAAGCGGTAGAAGCAGTAGCCAAAGCAATTCGTAGAGGAAGAGTTGGATTAAAAGACCCCAAAAGACCAATTGGTTCCTTCTTGTTTTTAGGACCAACAGGTGTGGGAAAAACAGAATTATCAAAAGCTTTAGCAGAAGCATTATTTGGCGATGAAAATGCTATGATAAGAATTGATATGTCTGAATTTATGGAGCCACATTCGGTATCAAAATTAATTGGTTCCCCTCCAGGATATGTGGGATTTGACGAAGGAGGACAATTAACAGAAAAAATAAGAAGAAAACCATATTCCGTAATTCTATTTGATGAAATCGAAAAAGCACATCCAGATGTCATGAATATGTTGTTACAAATACTAGAAGATGGACGTTTAACAGATAGTCAAGGAAGAACCGTAAATTTCAAAAATACAGTTATTATTATGACTTCAAACATTGGTGCTAGATTAATAACCGACAAAAAAGCATTAGGATTCAGCCAAGCTACTAATGGGGAAGAAAACAGCAAGAAAGAATACGAAGAAACGAAAAAAGAAGTGATGGAAGCACTAAAAAGAGAATTAAGACCAGAATTCATTAATCGTATAGACGAAATTATTGTGTTCCATAAATTAACAGACAAGGAAATTAGTGAAATTATTGATATTATGCTAAAAGAAGTAATCAATCGATTAGAAACGCAAAAGATTAAAATTGAGTTAGAGCCAGAAGTAAAAGAATTAATTGCGAGCAAGGGAATTGATAAAAACTTTGGAGCAAGGCCACTTAGAAGAACCATTCAGAGTGTACTTGAGGATAAGTTAGCAGAAGAAATTTTAGAAGGTAATTTGAAAAAAAATAATCTTACCAAGATTGGTGTCAAAGAGGAAAAAGTAGTAGTAAAAAAATAATATAATAATGAGAAAGAGGGTTCTTATATGAAAAAGAACCCTCCATTCTATTTTGAAATTAATTTTTAATAGAAGATTTTCCTTCTAGGATAGAGCCAATACAAAAACCTAAAACGCAAGATAGAACACCAATTACAACATCTATAGCAGAAGAAAAACTAGGTAGCAAAACAAAAATAGAGCCAACTGTAAAACCAATAATGCAGTAGAAAGTTGGTGTATAAAAATGTTCTAATAAATATTTCGTTAGTTTCATAAAACAAAAACCGCCAAGAAGAATACCGATGCCAAGTGGAAACAAAATAGGAAAGTATAAATTAGAAACAGCATGTAAATAAATGCTATAAATTCCTAACAGCATTAAAATGATAGTACTACTAACACCAGGAACTACAATTCCGTACAGACATCAAAAAACCACATAAGATTAAGTAAAAAAAGTCTATATTTTCAAGCACTTTGATGGTTAAAGAATTTTCAAGAAAGATACAGCCAATTCCAAGAAGAAGAGCAATCAAAAAGAAAAGCAAATGGGACAGTTTAAACGATTCCTTTTCATTTGCTTCTTTAATTAAAGTCGGAATGCTACCTAAAATAAGACCAATAAAAATAGATTTTGTTTGAATCGGAAACTGATATAAGCAATAACTTAAAATATTACCAAATAAAAGAATACCCAGTCCAACACCTATTAAGATGGGAAAAAGAAATTTAAAATTACTCTTGATGTCGCTAAAAAAGTTCAAAATGCTATCTAAAAGCTTTTCATAAATGCCAAAAATAACACAAAATACGCCACTACTAATGCCAGGTAATATAGCACCACTACCAATAGCAATTCCTTTCAAACAATTAGATAAAAAATTCATAATTCATAAACACCTCTTTTAAATATATGATAAGATAGAAATAGAAAGAATAATAAATATAATTTTAAAAGGTCAGGCACTTTTCATTTTTACAAAACATATACTTGCAATATGAGGAAAATGGAGGTGCATTTATATTGCTATCACTTTGTATGACAGGAATAATAGGATTTTTAAAATCAGCTGTATTTGTTGTTGGATATATTCAAGGGGGAAATTTATTTCCAGAGCCATTAACAGCAGAGGAAGAAAAAAATTGTTTAGAACAAATGGCAAAAGGTGATGAAGAAGCTAGAAATATATTAATTGAAAGAAACTTAAGATTAGTAGCCCATGTAGCTAAAAAATATAGTACAGCAAAAGTCGAACAAGATGATTTGATATCCATTGGTACAGTAGGATTAATAAAAGGAATCAATAGTTTTAAAATAGAAAAGGGAGCTAGACTTTCTACCTATGTATCACGTTGCATAGACAATGAAATATTAATGCATCTACGAGCAACTAAAAAACTTCGGAGCAGAGGTATATTTAAATGAGCCAATTGGGAAAGATAAAGATGATAATGTAGTAACTTTGCAAGAAATTTTAGAAAATAATGAAAGAAATATTGAAGAAGAAGTAGATATTAAGATGAAAATAAAATTGCTTTGTCAAAAAATGAAAGAGATTTTAAAAGATAGAGAAAGAACTATTTTAGAATTACGATTTGGACTTCGGCGGACATAAGCCAAAGACACAAAATGAAATTGCGAAAATGATGGGGATTTCACGCTCTTATGTATCACGAATAGAAACAAAAGCAATTGATAAATTAGCACAAGAGATAAAAGAATAATACTTGAAAATATTTCCTTTTTATGCTATGATAAGAAACAAAGCTTAAAGGGGGAATCAAAATGGCAACAATAGAAGACTTTGAAAAAGTAGATATAAGAGTAGGAACTATTTTAGAAGCAACCAACAATGAGAAGGCAAAAAAACCAGCCTATCAATTAAAAATAGATTTTGGGGAAGAGATAGGAATAAAAACCTCATCAGCCCAAATTACAAAATGTTATGAAGCAGAAGAATTAGTAGGAAAACAAATCGTAGCAGTGGTAAATTTTCCACCAAGACAAATTGCAGAGGTAAAAAGTGAAGTGCTAGTTTTAGGAAGTGATTCTAAGCAAGGAGTCGTTCTATTACAACCTACTGTAAAAGTGGAAAATGGAGATAAAATTTGTTAAGAGTAAGGAGTAGAAATGCAAAGAACAAAATTAAAAGATAGAATATTACCAAGTTATACCAAGGGAGAAGAAATCTTTAATATGACTTCTCACATTGTAGGAGCAGCTTTAGGAATCGTTGCAACGGTGTTGTGTATTGTATTTGCAGCTGTAAATGGGAATGGATATGGAGTAGTAAGTGGAGCGATTTATGGAGTGACCATGATAATTTTGTATACGATGTCTAGTATTTATCATGGATTAAGTCCTAAAATAAAATCGAAAAAAGTATTTCAAATATTAGACCATTGCTCTATATTTTTATTAATAGCGGGTTCGTATACACCTTTTGCCTTATGTGCTATTAGAGGATATGATGTTTTATCAGGTTGGTTTATTTTTGGTGTCATATGGATATTAGCTATTATAGGAATTGTATTGAATTCAATAGATATTAAGAAATTTAAAGTATTCTCTATGATATGCTATTTATTAATGGGATGGTGTATTATCTTAAAAGGTAATTTACTACCAGAATTATTAACTAAAAATGGTTTTATCCTTTTGTTAGCAGGAGGAATTGCCTATACAATAGGAGCTATTGTATATGGATTAGGGAAAAAATATAAATATGCCCATTCCATTTTTCACTTGTTTATATTATTAGGTAGTTTTTTACACTTTTTATGCATATTATTATATGTCATGTGAAATAATAAAAAAATGAGATTTCTATATGAAAAAGTAAGATAAATATAGCTAATAAAGGAATAAGAAATAATTAACATAGCCATTCGATTTGAAAATGTAAGTAGGCTATGTTACAATAAAAATAACTTAATAGAGTAATCAAATTTACCCTGCGTAGTGCGTATAGGCAGAATTTTTAGAACCAACACACGAGAAGAGGGGCCGAACTCTCAAATATGGCGTGCAAGCTCACATCTATCAGTGAGAAGCCCAGGAATATTTAGGTAGGCACCCACCTGTTTTTAGGAGCAGGTCCTTAAAAATTCAAGGCAGCTGACGGCTAAGGCGGGGCCTTTTTTTTTGGACATATGAACGCAAAAATTGTTCACATGTCCAAAAGATTAATAAAGATTTAGATTTGAGGTAGATATTTCTCCTTTTAAAGGTGTTAACATTAGTTCTCTTATTTCGTCATATGATTTATTTTGTGCAATGAGCCATGAGAGCTTAGTTGTTATAGCTTCTATACTCATATCCCAGGCAGGTATAACATTTAATTTTTTTGTTGCTAATTGTCCAGGTTCATTTATATTCATGCTAGCTACTCCTTGAGGAGCTTGTGTAGTAGCTATAATAGGAATTTTATTTGCTTTTAAATAAGCAAAAGCATCATTTAAGTTATCGTAATCTTCTTTTTCTCTTACTATATTTAAGTCTCCTGAACCAGTACCTCTCATAATAAAACCTTTTATTCCGCTGTCTGCTAAAGTTTTTATAAATTTTGATTGTAATCCTGGAAATTCAGTTAGAGAGATTATATTATTATCAAAATTGTTTTGAACAATTAATTCATTTTTAGTTCTAGCTCTATTTCCAAGAAAACTCAAGTGATGCTCTAGAGCCATTTTATGGATAACAATAGTATTTCCAATAGTACCGATACTAGGAATTCTTCCAAAACTAGTGAATGCATCATATTCATATTCGGTTTTCTTTTTTACTCGAGTTCCTGTAATAATTTTACTACCCAAAATAGCAAATACACCTACTAATTCTTCGTGTTCAGTAATTACTTTTAGGGTATTTTCCAAATTGATGAGAGCGTCACTTCCAGGTATTCCATAAGGTACTTGCGAACCAGTAAATATTACAGGTTTTCCTAGATTAGTTAAAGCGAAGGAAGTTGCTGCACATGTATATCCTAGTGTGTTAGTACCATGAGTAACAATAAAAGCATCAAAATTATCATATTCTTCTACAATTGAATGAATAATTAGTTTCCAATCTTCTTGAATAATATTAGAACTATCCTTATTTAAAATTGTCTTTGAATCTAGTTTATCTATATTCAAATTCTTTCTTGTATTTTCTAAGATATTAATAAAATCTTTACCTTTTGTTGAATTTTCATTACTCACTGAAATACCATCTTCTGTATGTACTTGTGAGATGGTTCCTCCTGTAGATAACAATAAAATTTTTTTCATATTTATTTCTCCCATAAGTTTTTATATATGAAATAATTATATAGTATTTATTGTTAATTTGCAAATATATATAGTAAGCTTTTTATATCTCCATATCATCAAGAGCTAGAATTGCTTTCGCATAAATTTTGCAAGAAAGCAGAAGTTTATCAATAGAAATAAATTCATCTGTTTGATGACACATATCTTTATCACCCGGAAAATTAGCACCAAAAGAAATGCAATTATCAAAAGCACGAGCATAAGTTGCGCCACCAATGGCAATTGGTTCTAAATTAGACTGCGTTTCTTTATTATAAACATCACAAAGTGTTTTTACTAATGGGTTGCTTTTGGGAATATACAAAGCAGGTTTGTAAGAAATGGTATCAAAATCAATATTCCAATAAGGACTGGTATATTTCATAAAATTACTTCCTACTGTAACCATATTAACAGTAACAGGAATACGAAGATTCAATCCAATTTGCAAAACATTATTTTTTAAACAGAAATCTCCGACATTTAAAGTTAATTTCCCAGATTCATCTTCAAAATCTATTTCTAAATTTTCTCCATAATATT
>CANEFU010000029.1 GCA_947426875.1 uncultured Clostridium sp. | reverse complement strand
TTTCCCATATGTGGTAATATCTATTCTTTCGAAATGTGATATTCCTACTTCTTCGGACAAAATACTTGTCTTATGGGTTTTTTTGACTCCTAGATAATAGTCAGATGGATTTTGTGGATTCCGATCATTCACAAAAACGGGTTCACATTTGACAAATTCCCCATCTGGTAAAATGGGGGCAATTACACCATACAACCGTCCAGTTCTAATTTCTTTTGCCATTTTACATTTCTCCTTTTTTTATTATTTTAAAAAGTCTTATATCATGAAGTAAAGCAAAAAGGATATAAGAAATTTTAATACCAATATTTTAACATAAAATAGAAACAAAAGCAAATTAGCTTGAAAATAGCGCAAAAGTATGGCATAATAAGAAAGGAAAAAACAACTAATAAGACAAGGAGAGAAAATGAAAAAAGTAGCATTTATCACACTGGGGTGTAAAGTAAACCAATATGAAACCAATAGTATGATACAACAATTTCAGCAAAAAGGATATGAAATTGTTGAGCACACAGAAAGAGCAGATATCTATATTGTAAATACTTGTACAGTAACTAATATGTCAGATAGAAAATCAAGACAAATGTTAAGAAGGGTCAAAGAGTTGAACCACAAAGCCATGGTAGTAGCATGTGGATGTTATGTGCAAGTAGCCAAGGAAGAAGTCGAAAAACTAGATGAAATTGATTTAGTATTAGGAAATAACGAAAAAAGACAAATCGTAGAAATAATAGAAAGATATCAAAAAGAAGTAAATAAACAGATAGAAATAGAAGATGTTATGCATCAAAAAGAATACGTAGAATTAGGGGAAATTGTCTACACAGAAAAAACAAGAGCTGTTATCAAAGTGCAAGATGGATGTGATAGATTTTGCTCTTATTGTATTATTCCTTATGCCAGAGGAAGAGTAAGAAGCAGAAAACCAGAAAAGGTAATAGCAGAAATAGAAAAAATAGCACAAAATGGAATAAAAGAAGTAGTAATAACGGGAATTCATATAGCTTCTTATGGAAAAGATTTTAAAGAAAAATACGAATTAATTGATTTACTAGAAAAAATCAATCAGGTAGAAGGAATTAAAAGAATTCGCTTAGGCTCGATAGAACCTTTATTGATAACAGAGGAATTTGTAGAAAGATTATCAAAATTAGAAAAAATATGTCATCATTTTCATTTATCGTTACAAAGTGGATGTGATGAAACCCTAAAAAGAATGAACCGAAGATATACAACACAAGAATTTGAAGAAATTGTAAAAAGATTAAGAGAATGTTATAAAGATGTCATATTAACAACTGATATCATTGTGGGATTTCCAGGAGAAAGTCAAGAGGAATTTGAAACAACCTACGAATTTTTACAAAAAATCAAATTTTATAAAATGCATGTATTCAAATATTCACCAAGAAAAGGTACAAAAGCAGCACAAATGGAAGGTCAAATAGAGGGGAAAGAAAAAGAAGAAAGAAGTCAAAGATTAATAGAATTATCCAATAAGAATGAAAAAGAATATCACGAGAAATATATTGGAAAAGAAGTAGAAGTATTATTGGAAGAAGAAAAAAATGGCTACTATCAAGGTCACACAAAAAACTATATAATGGCCATGATAGAAAGCAAAGAAAAGCTAGAAAATAAGCTCATAACAGCGAAATGTATTAAGACAGAAAAAGACCATATAATCTTAGAAAAATAGACATGTAATATAAATGTAACAAATGCGTAACAAACATTTAATATAAAAAAACCACAAAATACTTGCTTATTCTCAAATAATATAGTATAACTAAATCAGAAATTTGTATAAAACCACGAAGGAGGAAATAAAAATGGCAGATTTAGGAGAAGTAAACAAAGTATCAGGTGTATTTGGGGGAGCAGAATTAGGCGGATTTGAAAACGAAGGACAACCAAATCAAGAAAATGCTGGAACAATCAGACAAGCTGGAAGCAATCTACCAACAAAAGTAGGATTTTGGAATAAATTCAAAACATTTTGGTTACAAGATATAGATTGGAACAAAGAAATAAAAGTAGAACTAACACCATATCAACAAAAAGTAGAAAACGAAATAAACGAATTCTTACACCAAGACATCACATGGGAAAAAGTACATGACTTCTTATTCCAAGAAGTTTCATTCAGAAGCAAGGGATAATTGGGGACGTTTCTTTTTGCACCTTTTTGTGCAATTAGGGACACATCTAATAATTGTAAATTTTTAGTGAATTAATTAAAAAGTATAGCAAAAACAAAGAAATTATGCTATACTTTTTTTGTTTCTATTGGGGCGAAGAAGCAAAATAATAAACCGAGGTGATGAGATGCCCCGAAAGGCAAGACAAAAAAGTAGCACAAAAGTATATCATGTAATTTTAAGAGGAAATGCAAAACAGGATATATTTTTGGATAAGCAAGATTATCATAAATTTTTAAAAGAAATTTATAGTACAAAAGAGAAATACCAATATGAATTATATGCTTATTGTTTGATGACCAATCACGTACATCTAATTTTATATGATAAAAACGAAAATCTTTCGAAGATATTACAAAGTTTAACAGTTAGTTATTCCTCTTATTGGAATAAAAAATATGAAAGAGTAGGACACTTGTTTCAAAACAGATTTTCAAGTAAGAGTGTAGAAACAGCAGGATATTTGAAAAATGTATGTCGTTATATCCATCAAAACCCACTAAAAGCAGGAATTGCTAAATTGGAAGAATATCAGTGGAGCAGTTATCAAGAATATAGAAAGACGAGTAAATTAATCAATAAAAAGCAAGTATTAAGGTTGTTTAGTGATGAGGAGAAAGAGGCAATTAAAGAGTTTAGAAAGTTTCACGAAATCAATGTGATATATGATAATATGAATGATTTTATGGAATATGAAATGGTTGAGAAATTAAATGATGAACAAGCAAAAGAATATATGATACAAATTTTGGGATTAAGCAATATTCAGGAATTAGCTAATTATAGTGTAACAAAAAGAAATAAATGCATAAAAAAATTAAAAGGAACGAAAGGAATATCGAAAGTACAGATTGCGCGAATAACAGTATTAAGTAAGAGAATGATAGAAATAGCAATGAAATAACCCAAAAGAAGAAAAGAAAGGGGGAATGGAGATGTGTCCCTAATTGCACAAAAAGGTGCAAAGAGAAACGTCCCCAATACAACATGGCAAAAAGTAAAACAATATTTGTTTGTAATGAGTGTGGAAATGAGTCTGCTAAATGGCTTGGAAAGTGTCCTGCTTGTAATAGCTGGAATAGCTTTTTTGAGCAGAAGGTGGTAGAGAGTAAAAATAGTAGCTTGAAACAAAAGGATTTAAAAAGTAATATACCACAAAAATTAAATTCTTATGAGGCAAAAGAAACGATTCGAACGTCTACAGGGTTTAGTGAATTAAATGGCGTTTTAGGGGGAGGCTTAGTAAAAGGTTCACTTGTTTTGTTGCGGAGGAGAACCAGGTATTGGTAAATCTACTTTAATCCTTCAGATTTGTGATAAAGTTAAGGGTGAAGGGAAAGTTTTATATGTTTCTGGAGAGGAATCTGCAGAGCAAATTAAGATGAGAGCAGACAGATTGAATATCAACAATGAAGATATTCTATTTTTGGGAGAAACGGATATTGATGTAGTAAATCAAGCAATTATAGATATTAATCCAAAGTTGGTTATTATTGATTCCATTCAAACGATGTATTCAGAAGAGTTATCGGCAGCAGCTGGAAGTGTAAGCCAAGTTAGAGAGATTACCTCGCAAGTAATGCGTGTTTGTAAGTCTAGAGCCATTACAACAATTATTATTGGACATGTTACGAAAGAAGGCAATATTGCAGGGCCAAGAGTGTTAGAGCATATGGTAGACACTGTTTTATATTTAGAAGGAGAACGATATTTTTCTTATCGTATTTTAAGAGGCGTCAAAAATAGATTTGGCTCTACCAATGAGATTGGTATGTTTGAAATGAGAGAAGAAGGGATGTGTGAGATTACAAATCCGTCTGATATCTTAATCTCAGAAAGAGAGGATAATCCATCAGGCTCTTGCATTGTTTCTAGCATGGAAGGAACAAGACCAATTTTAGTAGAATTACAAGCCTTAACTTCACAAACTATTTATGGCTATCCCAAAAGAACGGCTAATGGAATTGATTACAATCGTTTATCTTTATTAATTGCTGTGTTAGAGAAAAAAGCGGGACTAATGTTGGGTTCACAAGATGTATATATGAATGTAGTAGGAGGATTAAAAATCAATGAACCTTCTATTGATTTAGGAATTATTATGGCAACAGCTTCTAGTTTTAAAAATAGACCCATTCCAAAGGATATGGTAATTATTGGAGAAGTTGGTTTGACAGGAGAAGTTAGAAGAATTAATTTGATTGAAAAAAGATTAAAAGAAGTAGAAAGATTAGGCTTTAAAACTTGTATTATTCCAGAAAGTAACAAAAAAGACTTGAAAGATAAATATAAATTAGATATAATAGGCGTTGGAAATGTAAACGAAGCCATAAAAAAAGCGCTAGGCTAAAGAAGGGAGAATAATTTTGAGAAAAGGAAAAGAAGACAATATCACAGAAATTCTAAAATTAATTGCTCCAGGAACGCCTATTCGAGATGGATTAGAAAACATATTAAGAGCGAAAACAGGTGCTTTGTTATTAATAACAGACAATAGTCAAGTATTAAAAGAAGTAGTAGACCGGAGGATTTACCATTAATGAAGAATATACTTCGGCTAAATTATATGAATTAGCTAAAATGGATGGTGCTATTGTACTAAGTGGAGACTTAAAGAAAATTTTGTATGCCAATGCTCAGTTAATACCAGCAAGAGAAATCATAACATTAGAAACACGGAACAAGACATAGAACAGCAGAAAGAACAGCAAAGCAAACGGGAGAATTAGTCATAAGTATATCACAAAGAAGAAGTATTATAACGGTATTTAAAGGGAATGATAGATATGTATTAGAAAATACAGATGTGGTATTAAGCAAAGCAAACCAAGCAATACAAACTTTAGAAAAATATAAAAAAGTATTTGACAGTAAATTAAGCTTATTAAATGAATATGAATTTAATGATATTGTGACACTTGAAAATGTATTAGTAGCTATTCAAAGAGCAGAAATGGTAATGAGAATTGTAGAAGAAATACAAAGACAAATTTACGAATTAGGTAGTGACGGAAGATTAGTAAGAATGCAACTAGAAGAACTAATTGGAGGACTGGAAAAAGAAGAATTACTAATTATAAAAGATTACATGGTAGCAACAAAGAAGAGACAAACACCGGAGAAAATATTGCAAGAACTAGAAATGTTACAATATGTTGATTTATCCAATGAAAATACAATAGCCAAACTACTAGGCTATGAAAACTTTGATAATTATGATGAAGTGGGAGTTTATACAAAAGGGTATCGTATTTTGAATAAAATACCAAGAATGCCATCTAATATTGTAGAAAACTTAATCAGTTCTTTTAAATCCTTCCAACATATATTAGCAGCAGATATCGAAAGCTTAGATGATGTAGAAGGAATTGGAGAAGTAAGAGCAAGAGCAATTAAGCAATCATTAAAAAGAATGCAAGACCAATTTGTATTCTAATAGGCATTAGAGAAATACTTAACAAATAAAGAGGAAAAGGGAGAAGTGAAAAATGAAAACAAAAAATATTATATGGATAATTGCGTTAATTTTGGTAATAGTATTAATAGCAAGTTTAGGATATGGTTATTATAAAAAAGCAACGATGGAAGTAAAAAATCCAATAGCTACGATGGAAGTAGAAAACTTTGGGAGCATAAAAATAGAATTATATCCAGAGTTAGCACCAGACACAGTAGCAAACTTCATAACACTTGCCAATAGAGGATTTTATGATGGACTAACATTTCATAGAATTGTAAAAGATTTCATGATTCAAGGTGGAGATAAAGAAGGGACAGGCTCAGGCTCTGCTACCATGAAAGACTTAAAAGACGATGGAGATGAAACAGCTTATACCATTAAAGGAGAATTCATAGCGAATGGGGTAGAAAAAAACAAATTAAAATTTGAAGAAGGTGTTTTAGGAATGGCTAGAAGTGATTATACACAAAACTATTCACCATCTTTAACAGAAGAGTCTTATAATTCTGGAAGTTCACAATTTTTTATCATGACCAAAAATAACACATCATTAAATGGATATTATACAGCATTTGGAAAAGTAATCGAAGGAATGGACATTGTACACAAATTAGAAGAAGTAGAAGTAAAAGCAGCAGACAATGCGGAAGAAACGACAAATGTAGAAGTTAGTACACCAGTCAATCCACCAAAAATCACATCACTTAAAGTAGAAACCAATGGAGTAGATTACGGATTACCAAAAACACTAGAACCTTTTGATGCCATGGCATGGATGTATAAACAATATGGATTAGACCCAAGCACATTAGGACAGTAATGTCGTATTGGGGACGTTTCTTTTTGCACCTTTTTGTGCAATTGGGGACACATTCCAAAAAATAAAAATATTTTTCAAAGAAATAGTTGACAAATGGGGTAAAGATAGGTTAAAATAATATATGTGCTCATGTGAGGTGCACGTAAACAATGGTGGATGTAGCGTAGTTGGTTAACGCGCCAGTTTGTGGCACTGGAGACCGTGGGTTCGAGTCCCATCTTCCACCCCATTTAATTAAATATTGGGCTGTAGCCAAGCGGTAAGGCAGTAGACTTTGACTCTACCATGCGCTAGTTCGAATCTAGCCAGCCCAGCCAAAGAAACCATAGATTTTCTATGGTTTTTATTTTTATAGAAAGGATAACTATTTTAGTTGATTTCGTATTAGATAGATGATAGAATAAAAAATGAAAGGAGTAAGCAATGATAAAAAATATAATTTTTGATTTAGGAAATGTGATTATAAATTATAATCAAAAAGAAATTATAAATCATTTTACGAATAAAAAAGATGAAATAAAGTACATATATGATGAAATATTTCATTCTCCAGAATGGATTTTAATGGATTTAGGTGAAATTACGAATGATGGGGCAATAGAAGCCATAAATAAAAGAAATAAATTCCAATATGCTAAATTGACAGAAGATTTTTTACAGGAATGGTATAAAAAACAAACGATAAATAAAGATATAGTAGAGATAGCTAAAACGATAAAAGAAAATGGGTATAATTTATTTGTTTTATCTAATATGGCTAATCTAACATATGATTATTTCAAAGATAATGAATTTTTTTCATTGTGTACAGGCATTGTGATTTCTGCCCATGAGCATCTGAAAAAACCAGATGAAAAAGTCTATAAATTACTTTTAGATAGATATAATTTGAGTGCAGAAGAATGTTTATTTATAGATGATGATGACTCTGGAAAAAATTATGAAGCGGCTAATAAAATTGGCATAAAGGGAAGAAGAATTATACCAAATCAAGCTGAAGACGTGAAAAAGTTATTAACAGAATATAAAGTGAATTTCAAAAGGAAGGGGAAAATAATAGATGAAAATATTAATGATATGTAGTAAAGCATTTTACAAAGACATAGCACCGATAAAAGATAAATTGGAAAAAAATGGACATGAGATAGAATTACCAAATTCTTATTATGAGCCAGATGCAGAAAAGGAAAGTTGGAAGTTAGGAGAAAAGGCACATAGTGAATTTAAAGCAAAAATGTTTAGAATGAGTGAAGAAAGAATAGCCAATATGGATGCGGTATTAACATTAAACTTTGATAAAAACGGAAAGAAAAATTATATAGGAGGAGCAACATTTCTTGAAATATATGAAGCTTTTAGGAAGCATAAAAAGATATTTTTATACAACGATATTCCAGAAGGAATATTGTATGATGAAATAGCCGGGTTTTCTCCGATTGTAATCAAAGGAAACTTGGATTTAATAAAATGAAATACAACCAAAAAGAAATAGAACTTTTTAACAAAGTTCTATTTCTTTTCTATGTTACATATAGATAAAGTAAAAGAAAATAAAGGAGTGTATAATATGGAAAATACGATAACTAATATTGCTAAAGGAGTGGGAATAGCTTTACTTACAACATTTGCATTATTAATTATTTTTGCCATCATACTTACCTATACACAAGTAAGCGAAAATATAATAAATCCTGTTATTATTGTGATAACAGCTATTAGTATTTTAATAGGAAGCTCAATAGGAAATATAAAAATGAAAAAGAATGGATTGCTAAATGGGGCATTGATAGGTGGAATTTATATTTTTACGATTTATTTGATTTCCAGTATTTTAAATTGGAAATTTGGATTAGAAATGCAAAGTATTATTATGATAGCAATAGGAATGATATTTGGAATTTTAGGGGGGATTATCGGAGTCAATAAAAAATAAGATTAATTAATATGATTCGTACCAACATCACGATTCCAGTAATCTATTAGATATTGTTTTTCAGTTTTAGGAACAAGATTGATACGAAAAGCAGAAATTGGCTTGTTATGTGCATATAAGTTTTCCTGACCATCAGCAGAAGCTTTTAACCAACCAATACCATGCACATAAGACTGATAAACAACAGAATAAGTTGAGGTGTCTGTTAATTTAAATTGAATGCCAGAAATGCCATATAAATATTGTTTGGCAATATCACTTGGAATCGGGATTTTTATATTAGATGAAGTAGCATTTGGGAAATTTTGACCTCTACCACCCATTTGTGTGAAAATAAGTTTATTAAAACGCATTAAGTTATGGCTACCAACAGTTACCCAATTATTATAACCATGAAGATAAAGAATTTCAGCATAACGACAAATATCACGAGCTCCATCTCCCCAATGAGTATAGTCATAAATTCTTGCTTGTAACAAATTGGAAGCAATAGAGCCAGATAAATTTAGTAAAATAACTTCTGATTTACAAATAGAATTAGAAGTTATGGTGTTAGGAGCCGAAATTTTTCCAGCAGATACAACTGTTTGAGAGCTGTAATCGTCAAATGTTCCATATTGAAGAGATATGTAAGTAGCATTTTTGATGTCAATTAATACTTCTGAATGGTTTTGAGCCAAATCAGTAATAGGCAAACTATAAGTGATGTAATTCGTGAACTCTTTTGATAAAATCATATTATTAGGAGAAGAATCCCAACCAGATATGGTACAGAGAGCTTCATTGGATGTTATTTCTGCTTTTGATTTCTGCTCAGAGCTAGAAAGTTCTTTGAAAGTAGCAACTGGCGGGGTATTATCAATAGTAATAGGAGTAGAAAAATATTTAGCATCATTTAATAGGCCAGATTTATCTTCTACAATTCCTGCTGGAAGAGCAAGTGTTAAAGAGCCATCACTTGTTGTATTCGTAAATGAAAATGCATATATTTTTTCAGTAGGGGTATTAGAAACAAGAGAAAAATTTTGGAAGGTGGGTGTAATCCATTGATTAGCCACTTTGATTTTGATGTTGCTTGTCGATAAATCATTTCGAACTATGTTTTTTTCGATTAATTTAATATGACCACTAATAAGGTGGGATTTATTAGCATAGTTGGGATAAAAAGAATTAGAAGTAGTAATATCTAATAGCTCAATATTGGGTTTGCATCTATCAATATCTAATTTTACTGCTAAAACAGTATCTTCAATGACATATTTTGCAAAACTATTTTGAAAAAATAGACTACCTATAAAAAGAAAGAAAAAAGAAATTAAAATTTTTGTTTTTTTGTGCAATAAACATGCCTCCTTTCAAATTGTATTTTATGTTTTGAGAAAAAATGAAAAAAATAAATGATAGAAAATATAAAACAGTATACTGTAAAAAAATGTAAATGTCAACAACCCAACAGAAAATTTTTTTGTCGAAATTTGCGATGAAAAGTTGTTGACAATTCCAGAATATGGAATTATAATGTAATTACATTTTCAAATTTCTATATTTCATTCAAAGAAATTTTAATTCGAAATTTTATCCAAAAAATTCACACTAAAAAATCAAAAAGAAGGGAGGAATGCTTATTGAGTAAAAAGAAAAAGGCAATTCTTATAATAGCTATTTTATCTTGTATTATACTATCTTTTATAGGAGGACAAAGTT
>CANEFU010000028.1 GCA_947426875.1 uncultured Clostridium sp. | reverse complement strand
AAACAAACAGAGGATTTATCTCACAAAATTCTAGAATTCGAAAATGCTAATACCATTATCTTAAATTCTGCCATTGAATTGTCCTTACTAGCTTCTCATAAAAAAAGTAAAAAGCAACATATTGTAGCAAACCATTTTATTTCTGATAATGAAAA
This sequence comes from uncultured Clostridium sp., assembly GCA_947426875.1. Classification (GTDB taxonomy): domain Bacteria; phylum Bacillota; class Clostridia; order TANB77; family CAG-508; genus CAG-269. The sequence goes on along the minus strand of CANEFU010000028.1, from coordinate 10,025 downwards.
AAAAGTTGATATCGAGCTTAAGCCATATGATAACAATGTTTTAATTGTTTCTGAAAAAGACCAAAAAGCATATCTGCCTTTCTTTTATTCTGAAGTAAAAGAAATTTATCAGAATTCTGGTAATGCTTACCAAACTTTGCAAGATGTAGTAAATGACTTGTATATCCTTCCTTTAAATAAATTTAAAAATTCTACTATTGCTAGATTTAAAGAAAGTTTTCATTTGATTCGAAATAAAGAAAAAGGAACTATTACAAAAGCTTTAGATTTAGGTTTGGAATTAATGTTTAAATACGAGCTAAACCCTATTATCATAGCTGCTTGCAGAAATTTAGATGAACTAGATATTTACTTAGATTGTTTAGAAGAAAACGAGTTATATGATTTTTCTTGTTTTGAAATAAAATTTGAAGTAATGCCACAAGTTACCATTCATAAAAAATAGTATTTTCTTAATTTTTTACATACACTAAATTTATTATGAATCAGATTTTAAGTACAAAATTAAAACAAAATAAAAAAATAACGGAAAAGAAAAATTGGTTTAAATTCCAATTTGCTTTTTCGATTTTTATTATGCTTGTCTTAATTGGTAGCGGATTTTTCTATTTTAATCAATTATCAAAAAAAGAAGATTTCTCTCGTAATCTAATTGCGAATTACAATATTTATCGATTATATAGCTTACCTAATGATGAAACAGAGGAAAAAAACGTTAACAATTTATTTGGAATTATCGAAATACCTAAAATCAATTTATATTATCCTGTTTTTTCCCATCTAACAGAAGACTTATTAAAAGTTTCTCCCTGTAAATTTTATGGTAATACTCCAAATGAAAATGGAAATATTTGTATTGCTGGCCATAATTATGATAATTCTCTATTTTTTAGTAAAATCGCTACTTTATCCTCAAATGATGAAATTTTTCTCTTTGATAATTATGGTACGAAATATACGTATTCCGTTTATGATATTTATGAAGTAGAACCTTCTGACCTTTCTCCCATTTCTAATTATGAGCAGAATGAAAAAATTCTAACTCTTGTTACTTGCAATAATTTTAATTCCAATCGTATTATTTTAAAAGCCAAACAAAAAAAGCTTTTGTAACAAAAGCTTTTTGTTTATTATAGACTTCTATATTCTTTGATTTTTCTGTATGCATATACAGCTGAAATTCCAAATACTACAACTAACATTGCTACTGGAACAGAATCTTCTACCCCTGTTTTTGGTAAATTTGTGTTATTGTATATACTTGAATTATTTGTATTTTTGTTTGTATTATTCTTATTCATGTTTGTATTTGTATTAGTATTATTGTTGTTACCAGCATTGTTAGAGCTTTGGTTGTTTTTTTCAGAATTAGAACTTATTGTATCTGTTAAGTCCACACCATTTGTATTGTCTGCTGCAAAAACACTAGCACTAACCATAATTACCATTGCACTAATTAACAAAATTGAAAATACTTTAATTAAATTTGACTTCTTCATATTCATTCTCCTTATCTTTTTATATATTTTTTCTATTAGTATTATAACATTCGCTTTTAATTATACCATCTTTATATGTATATTTCAAGTGGTTCTTACAAAAAATATATAAAAAACTTAAATTCTTCTGTTTTCATAATTAATTTTATACTTTAAAATAAAATATGTCAATATCTTTTTTGATTTTTTATTTTACATTTTGATTACAAGACAATTACAAAATTAAACATTAAATTTAAATAATACAATATCTCCATCTTGCATAATATACTCTTTTCCTTCTGAACGAACTAATCCCTTTTCTTTCGCATTTACCATAGAACCAGCTTCCATTAAATCAGGATAAGAAACCACTTCTGCTTTAATAAATCCTCTTTCTATATCAGAATGAATTTTTCCTGCTGCTTGTGGAGCTTTTGTTCCCTTTTTGATGGTCCATGCTCTTACTTCAGGCTCGCCAGCTGTTAAAAAGGACATTAGACCTAATAAGTCATAACTTCTTTTTATCACCTTATCTAAACCAGATTCTTCTAATCCAAGAGCTTCTAGCATTTCCTTTTTATCTTCTTCCTCTAATCCTGATAACTCTTCTTCAATTTTAACACATAATGGTATTACTTCTGCTTTTTCCTTTTCTGCATATTCTTTTACTTTTTGAACCATTGCATCATTTTCAGCATTTTCAATTTGTTCTTCTGAAATATTAGCTATATACAAAATAGGTTTTGTTGTTAGCAAGAACATTTCTTTTACCATTTCTTGTTCTTCTTCATTAAACTCGATAGCTCTTGCTGATATTCCGTTTTCTAAGTTTTCTTTTATCTTTTCCAACAAATTAATTTCCTGTTGATATTTTTTATCTGCCTTTAAATTTTTTCTTGCTTTATCTAATCTCTTATTAACAGTTTCTATATCAGCAAATATCAATTCTAAATTAATGGTTTCGATATCTCTTACAGGATTTACCTCACCATCTACGTGAACTACATTAGAATCTTCAAAACATCTTACTACTTCACAGATACTATCTGTTTCACGAATATGTGATAAAAATTTGTTTCCTAATCCTTCTCCTTTACTAGCTCCTTTTACTAAGCCTGCTATGTCAACAAATTCAATTACTGCATGCGTTGTTTTTTGAGGATGATACATTTTGGTTAATTCATCTAATCTTTCATCTGGTACACCTACTACTCCTACATTTGGCTCTATGGTGCAAAAAGGATAATTGGCACACTCTGCTCCTGCTTTCGTAATACTGTTAAACATAGTGCTTTTTCCTACATTTGGTAAGCCTACAATTCCTATTTTCATTTTTTCCTCCTATTTCTCTTTTATTTCTTTGCTATTTTACCATTTTACCTTAAATAAGTCAAACTTGTTTTTTTATGTGAATTTATGTTATTACTATGAATCAGAACTTGTTCTCGAAGCAGTATCATATTATGTACTTGCACCAATACTAGAATCTTATAAAGCAACTAAGAATTAAAAACAAGTCGTCTCTCTATAATATAGAGAGACGATTTGTTTTTAATCTTTATTTACTTTTATTCTCAATTTCCTCTAAAAGTTTTGCTTCGAAGTCGCTTACTGTCATAATACCAATATCTCCTTCTTCTCTAGAACGAACTGCTACGCTATTGGCTTCTACTTCTTTGTCCCCCACAACTAGCATGTATGGTACTTTTTCAAGTTGTGCTTCTCTAATTTTGTAACCTATTTTTTCATTTCTATCGTCTAATACAACACGTATTCCTTTTTTAGCTAAACTCTCTTTTACTTGTTTTGCATAGTCATGTTGATTATCTGTAATTGGTAAAATTTTTACTTGTGTTGGTGCAAGCCATGCTGGGAAAGCACCTTTGTATTCTTCAATTAAGAAAGATAAGAAACGGTCAAAAGTTCCTAAAATTGCTCTATGGATAACAACTGGTCTATGTGCTTGACCATCTTCTGCAATATATTCTAGTTCAAATCTTTGTGGTAATAAGAAGTCTAATTGACAAGTTGATATCGTTACATCATGTCCAATTGCTGTTTTGATTTGAACATCTAATTTTGGACCATAAAATGCTGCTTCTCCTTCTGCTTCATAATATTCAATTCCTAATTCTGTTAAAATTTCACGCAATTGGCTTTCAGCATTATCCCACATTTCATCATCATCAAAATATTTTTCCTTGTCATTTTTGTCTCTTAAAGATAAACGGAAAGTATAATTGTCAAACCCAAAATCTTCATAAACAGATAAGATTAATTTTACAACTTCACCAAATACCTCTTTGATTTGTTCTGGCGTTACAAATATGTGAGCATCATTTTGACACATTTCACGAACTCTTTCTAGTCCACAAACACTACCACTTGATTCGTAACGGAAGTCATGTGCTAATTCTCCAATTCTAATTGGTAAATCACGATAAGAATGTAGTTTATTTTTATAAATTAACATATGGTGTGGGCAGTTCATTGGTCTTAATACTAATTCTTCGTTTTCCATTTTCATTACTGGGAACATATCGTCTTTGTAGTGGTCCCAATGTCCACTTGTTTTGTATAAGTCAACATTTGCAAGTGATGGTGTATAAACGTGTTTATAATCTAAAGCTGTTTCTTTATCTGCTATATATCTTTCTAAGATTCTTCGAATGGTTGCTCCATTTGGCAAATACATTGGAAGTCCAGAACCTACCAATTCATGTGTCATAAATAATTCTTGTTCTTTTCCTATTTTTCTGTGGTCACGTTGTCTTGCTTCTTCTAATAAGTCTAAATGTTCTTGTAACATACTTGCTTTTGGGAAGGAAATCGCATAAATTCTTTGTAACATTTTATTTTTTTCGCTACCTTTCCAATAAGCTCCTGAAGAAGATAAGATTTTTACAGTTTTTACTTTTCCTGTACTTTCTAAATGAGGTCCAGCACATAAGTCAGTAAAGTCCCCTTGTTTGTAAAAACTAATTTCTTCTCCTTCTGGTAATTCTTCAATTAATTCTACCTTATATGGTTCATTTTTCATTAATTCAATTGCTTCGTTTCTTGGTAAAGAAAATCTTTCAATAGCAATATCCTCTTTTATAATTTTTGCCATTTCTTCTTCTATTTTTGCTTTATCTTCATCTGTAAAAGGTACTTCTACATCAAAATCGTAATAGAATCCTTCATCAATAGCTGGTCCTATTGCTAATTTAGCTTCTGGAAATAATCTTTTAACTGCTTGTGCCATAATATGAGAAGTCGTATGCCAATATGCTTTTTTTCCTTCTAAATCTTCATTTTGGAAAGTATGAATCACTAGATTACAATCTTCTTGTATTTCATATCTTAAATCTTTGACTTGTCCATCAATTTCTCCGCAAGTTGCATTTCTTGCTAATCCTTCACTTATTTTTTGAGCTACCTCTAATATCGTTACTCCTTTTTCTGCTTCTAAAGCAGAACCATCTTTTAACATTATTTTTATCATATTTATCTTTCCTTTCTATTTTTGATTATCCTTTATTTGTTCTGGATTTTTTTGTATTCCTAATATTGACTTTATGCCTGCTCCGTAAACGGAGCTTCTAGTTCGTTCAGCAATTCTTATTTTTTCGATTTGTGTTAAATCTTCTATCTCTTCTTTATTTACTTGTATGGCATTCGACATATCTAAATCTTCAAAATGCTTCGAATTTCTTATATCGATATATCTTTCTTCTCCTGTTTCTAAATTTATTATTTGAACAATATGTGGCTTTTCAACAAGTCTTACATATTTTACTCTTCTTTGTCGATTTTGTTTTTCTTCTGTTGTTTCTCTTTTCATTTCAATTCCAAGTTCATCATAATAAGAGCTTTCTTCTAACATTTCTCGAATAGCATTTTTTTCTGTTTGCACACTTTTTCTAGTTCTTGCTATTCCACCTTCTTTCTCTAGTCTATATCTGAAATATTTTCTTTCTGTTATGTCGTGTTGTGAATCTCTAAATTCTGGAATATTTACTTGCAATGCTTCAGGTTCATCTGTTTCTATATAACTTGAATCTTGTAAAAAATAATCCATCATTTGACTGAATTTTATTCTATAATCAATACTTGATGCGTCATACATAAATAAATTCCCCATGTTTTTTACTTGTTGAATTGTTATATCATTGACCTCTGTTATTCTAGGATTCTCTAAAAAACGCCTGCTGACATATTTTTCTTCTTCTTCTAATTTTCTTTGTATGACTGGTAATAGATATGTTTGATTCATTACTACCTCCCTTTTATAACACAAAAACACTCCTACATTTATCATGTAGGAGTGTAGTTTATTTACACGGTTCCATCCTATTTTTTACTTAATTTTAAGAAGATAACGGTTCTTTTCCGTCTAGCTTGTTCACTAGAAACTTAGAAGAGTTAGTTGTTCAGATATGTTTTCTTAAATTAGCTTTCAGCCTACGGCTAATTCTCTCTACAAGTAACCTTTATCTTACTTTTTCTCTTACTCGCTTTTTCCTATACCAATATTCTAATACGTTTTTTTAAAAAAGTCAATAGAAATTGTTTACTTTTTTTATTTCTTGTTGTATAATAAAAAAGTGTTTTAAGGAGATGTGTCCCCAATTGCACAAAAATGTGCAAAGAGAAACGTCCCCAATGTAACATGCTTCCATAGCTCAGTAGGTAGAGTGCTACCTTGGTAAGGTAGAGGTCACGGGTTCAATTCCCGTTGGAAGCCCCACTTTTTTAATTATAATAAAAGAAGTTGTTTTTTAACAACTTCTTTTATTATATAAGTTTTTATTTAATTTTCTTCATTAAACATGTTTTTTATTGCTTTTTTGCGAATTCTTTGTATTGCATTATCAACCGATTTTACGGGTGAGTCTAACCTTTGTGCAATGGTTAAATAACTTTCGCCTTTAATAAATCTATCTAATACTTGTTTTTCAAATTTGCTTAAATTTTTGTTTACAGCGTTTTCTACTTCTTTATAATATTCTTTTTTCATTACTGTTTCTAATGGGTCCTCAACGGTTTTACTGTCAAAAGTGTCAATTAGTTCTACACTATCTTCTTCATTATTATCATAGGCTGCTGTATTTAAAGATAAATAAGAATTAAGTGGCATGTGTTTTTGCCTATTAGAACTTTTTATAGCTGTTATTAATTGCCTTTCTACACAAATGTTGGCAAAAGATTTGAAGGAATTTTGCTTTTCTTCATTAAAGTTTTTTATGGCTTTAAATAATCCTATCATTCCTTCTTGTACAATGTCCTCTTTTTCTGCTCCTATGATAAAATATTTTCCTACTTTTACATTGACTAAATTTTTATATTTTTCAAGCAAATAGGATAGAGCTTTTTCATCTCCTTCTTTGATAAGAGATACGATTTGCTCGTCTGTATAATTGTTGTATTGATTAGTTGTGTAATATACGTTTTCATTTTGCATATGTGTTTTGTATACCTCCAGAATGTGCTTTTTATCCATTATATCTATCATTTTTCGCATTGTCAAGCGGTTTTTTAGCTTTTTTAGTATTTTTTGTTTTTTAGTATTTTTCTATTACAATCTACTAAAACAATAGCACAAAAATAATTGAAAATTAGCTATAATCTATAATTTAATTACAAAAATAAAAAAAGGAGCAAAGATAGCTACCTTTCTTGCTCTTTTTTTATAAAACTTTATATACTATAAATGCAATACAGAAACTAATTGCAATTTGGCATAATTCAGTAAGTACAACAAACATTACTAAACTATTTGTTCTAGCTTTTACAAATTCCATTATTTTTATTGTTACTAGCCCACCTACAATACTTGCTATTATATTAGAAATGATGTGGAAACCTGTTCCGTCAAAAGCTTCATCGATTGTTAATATTGAAAAATTAGCTACTGAATAGATAATAACATTTTTCAAAAAACTATTATTTTCTATAAAGTTGAAAAAATACCAAGCTAATGCTAAAGCTACAATAAATCCTAACATTGTATATTCTCCCTTCTTTTGTATCTTACTATATAATTTTAAAGATTTTGTAAGGTCGAAATTATTTTTACAATTCTAACACTTCTTTTATCATACCCCAAACATCTTCACTTTCCATTCCCTTTTGCCAAGAGCCTACACCAGCCAGATGATTTTCTGTAATTAATGAAATTTTAGCTTTTAGTGAATCATTATCTTCTATCCAAACTTGTTTTTTATTTCCATTGTCTGTATATTCGACATAATTTTGTTTTAATTCATCATTCCATTCTTTTTCTACTCCGTCAGGAATCACTTTATCTATATTTTTCATATCTACCGTTTTGCTAGTTGTCTTGTTATTCGTATCTGTTGTCCAAACTCTTGTATAAAAAGGAACTGCTAAAATGATTTTATCAGATTCTATTTCTTCTGTTTGTAAAAATTTATTTAAACTCAATTTAACCCAATCATATCCAGCTGTTGTACCTGGTTTTGTGCTAGATACTCCATATTGGTCATAAGCCATGAATACAATATAATCTGCTGCTTTTCCAATAACATGTCTATCGAAACACATTGACCAAGTTTCTCCTCCATCTGGTGCTGTTACATCTACTGAAGTAACTAATCCCATTTCTTTTAGTCTAGGTGTTAATTCTATAATAAATCTTGAATACATATCTTTATCTTCTTGTTTCATGTTTTCAAAATCCACATTAATGCCATCTATTTTATATTCAACACAAGCATCAACAATATTTTCTATTAGTTTTTGTCTTTTTTCATAACTATTCATGATATTAGAAGTAATAGATAAGCTTTTTCTTGCTGCTTCTGCATTGGAAAACATTGGCCAGATTTTATAACCATTTTCATGTGCCCATTCTATATAGGCCTCTCCCTTTTCCCCTATATTTTCTCTAAATTTTCCATTTTCATCTAAATAGAAAAAGGCAGGTGATACCACATTTACACCATCTATACTTGTCCCATTTCTGTCTGGAGCAGAACCATAGGCAGAATAATAATCCCAAGTTAAGTTAATTTTTCCTTCTACTTGTTTTTCTTCTTTCATTTCTTCTCTAACAATATATTCATTTTCTAATTTATCTGATTTTACATAGCCTAATTTTCCATTTTCTGTTCGAATTCTTGTATACCCCTTTTCAGAAGATACTACAATAACACTATCTCCTTTTTTGATTCTATCTACTGTTTTTGCTATTATATTGGTAGAAGATTTAACTGGTAAATTAGAAGATACAATAGCTCTTTTTTGCTCTTTATCCAAAGAATCCATTGTAATAACTTTTGTATTTTCTTTATTTTGAATTTCAATATCATATACATCTTTCATCTCTGATATTGGTAAATATTCTACATCATTCTTTTTCATAGCATGAGCATACACATTTTTTTCAGAACCATTTATGGTAATGCTATTTTTTTCAAAACCAATTGCTGCTATTTTTTTGTCATAAGTGGTTATAATTTGATTCGTTTCTTTTTCATCGTAAATATAAGGGTCAAAAAAATTAGCAATATCAGATTTAGATAGATAGATAATATTGTCTTCTATTAAGATATCATTTTTTAAATTGGAAGTAACATTTTTATTGTTGATTACTAAGTTTGTTTTTTTATTGTTATCTAGTATAATATAGTCATTTGCTATTAATGCTACAAATACTAATACGATAATTGCTATCATACTAAAAAAAGTTCTTGTAATTATTTTTTTCTTTTTTTCTATCTCCTCTTTTGACATTTTTCTCTTTGGTTTTTTAGGTGCTTTTTCAGCCATTCTTTTTCCTTGTTCCATTTTTCTCTCCTTATTTTTTAATTCTTTTCTACTATAACACAAATTATTTTTTTAGGAAACTATCTTTATAAAATTTTAATATTATTTTTTCATTTCTCTAAGAATTTCCTTTTGTTTATCTGTTATTCGATAAGACTCAATTGCTTTTTGCAATGCTTTATTATAGGTGAATTTGTCTAGTTTAGCCGTTTCTAAATATTGCATTGTCTTATCGTAGAATTTAACCAAACCTATGGATATTGCCCAAGCAATTGCCATTTGCACATAATAAGCTTGATTTGTAATGGTATTAAAAGTTTTGAAAATTTCTTCTAAATATTCTTCTTGAATATAATAATCTAAAATCATAACAACACCAAACCTAATTTCAAATTCTTGCTCTGATTCTAAATATTTTTGGATAAACTTCCACATTTCCTCTTTATACTTTTTCGTTCTTTTTAGACCAGCACAAAAAACATCACAAATTGCCCAATTATCAATTTTAGGTACAAATTCTTCTATCTGTTTCTTCCATGTTGGAAAGTCTTCTTTCGCAAGCCCTATTAACATACCTTGTAGCATAATTTCTTCGTAATATTGATTATCTATCTGCTTCAATAGTTCTTCTATTTCATATTTTTTTATCTTTTCTTTCGCATAGTTTCGTAAAACAGGAACTCTTACTCCTATAATATTATCGGTTCCAGGACATAATCCACTATGAAATTCTTTGTATTTTGGGTCTACCAATGCCAATAATTCTTTTTT
>CANEFU010000027.1 GCA_947426875.1 uncultured Clostridium sp. | reverse complement strand
ATCGTAATGCCTACTAGTATCAATATCCTTCTTTTTTCTTTATCTTTCATCTTTTCTCCCCTTCTTTTGTTTTTTTCATTATATTTTTCGAAAAGAGTATTTACAAGAATTTTGCCCGTTTTTATTATTACCTTTTTTACATAATTTTTTGACACCTTTCATTTCAATTTGCTTGCCTATTCACGAAAAAAACAAACCTAAATAATTAGACTTTTTATCTAACTATTTAGGTTTACTTCAATTTAATTTTATTCTTGGCAAGATTGCCAAAGGTTGCCATCTAAACCGGGAATGTTTGGCAAGTCAAACTTTTTATTGAATTATTTTGATACTAATTCAATTTTATGTTCTACATCATTTACTGTAAAATGTAGGTAAAACTTCTTTTTCAAATCATTTTTGTTAATATCAAATTTAGCTTTATATGTTCCATCTAAGTAAGTACCATTGTCACTATTTAGATAACTATATCTTTTTCCCGTTTCATCTGTTATATAAATAGCTTTATCCATTTTTTGCTCAAATTCCTGTGAATTCATATCTTTTCCTGCCATAACCAAATCTATAAATCCATCCATTTTAAAGATAATATTAGTTCCTGTTTCTGTTACATTTAGCTTTTTCAATTCGAAACCTTCTACTTCTTCTGCAAGGGTAAGTGAAATACTTTCTCTTTGATAAAAACTTTGTGGTACTTCTATTTCTAATTTCCATTCCGCTTCTGTTAGCTTAAATTGTTCTGACAGTGACATATCTGGATTATCTTTATTATACTCAAACATTGTATATCCAATATTAAAAATTCGGATATATAACTTTTTACTTTTCGGAAATGCATTTGGTGTTGTCATACTTGTTTGTGCTATGATATTTCCTTCTTTCGAGGTAACAACTCTTGCTCCTACCATCGAATCTGCTATTTGATTAGCAAAAACATCTTTGGGATTATATGTTATCTTTTCTTCTTTATAAAATTTTTTCCAATATTGACTTGGCTTGCCTATTTGGTCTAGTCCTCCCTCATATACCCCATACACATTTTTATCTTCATCATAAACCGCATAACCATAACTAAAACTTTCTGTGTTAATTGGCATATCTTTTGGAAGAGCAAAGTCTACATTCATACTAAAAAATTCATCTGTTATCATGAGAGAATCCAATCTTACTCCCATATTGTCGTGATATACATATGCCATATCAATATTTTTTTCATATCCTTCTTGCATTGCTTGCTTAATACTTGCTAACCCATATTCTACTGGTCTATTTTCAAATTCTTTATACTCAATATTCCACTTAATTTGAGCATAAATCTTTGGTGTAGTAGCTCCTAATAAAATCACAACTAGCAAAACAGCTGCTACTTTTGTCCATTTAACATACTGTATTCTAGTCTTTTGTCTTTTTTCACTTTGCATCGCTTTTTGAATTGCTCCTGTAAATTGTTCTGGTATTTTGTTTTCTTCTGTAAATACATCTTTTAGTTTTTTATCCAATTTATCCATTGTTCATTCCCCCTTCCCAATCTTTCTTGATTTTCTCTCTCATTCTTCTTAATTTGGTTTTTATGGTATTCTCATTTTTATTTAGAATTTCAGCTATTTGCTTTGTCGTATAACCATTACTATAATAGAGTAAAAGAATCATTTTATCTTGGTCTGAAAACATTTCTAATATTTTTTCATACATTAGCTTTTTCTCTAAATTTGTGTCATCCCCATAATTCCCCTTATTTTCTACTGCTTCTAAAGAAACATAAGAGATTTTATTTCTTCTGTATTTATCATAGCATTGATTTATTAATATCTTGTACAACCAAATATTAAATTTCGTATTATCTCTTAACTTCGGTAATTTAGTATATAAAATTAGCATCGTTTCTTGGATAGCATCTTCTATATCCGCTTCATTCTTTAATCTTGCTCTTGCTATTTTATATAATTTTATTTGATTTTCTAAGATAAGATTGGTAAATGCTTCTTTATCTCCTTTTTTGGCTTTTTCTATTAATTCTTCCATTTCTTCCCCCCTTTTACTTATATAGACGTTAGTTTCTATCAAAAAGTTTCAAAAAAACGAAGAATTTTGACAATTCCTCGTTTTTTCCTTATAACTTATTCATAATTAGATGTGCTAAGCGCTGGATAACTGAAATTCTTTCCTCCTTCTGTAAATTGTCCACTTGGTGTATGGTCTTTAATCATATCGGTAGAGCCTTTTAAAAAATAACGTTTTTTGGAAGCTTCACTTACCCAACCACTTGTTGATACAGGGTCATCCCAAGTACAATCTACTGCATACCAATAATTATCAAGTTGTACATAATTCCAAGCATGATTTTCTGTTTTTCCTTCTGAATTGGTTCCTTTTCCAATTACCAAAGTGCATGGAATGCCAAGTGAATCCATTAAATATTTAAAACTTCTAGCATATCCTTCACATACTGCTTGTTTTCCAATCATAGCACCGTATATATTATATATATTTCTTTTTGAAATCGTAGTATCATATTCTGTATTTTCTATCAAATAATCATGTACCATTTTAATATTATCATAAGTATTTGATTTCCTATTTTGTAAGATTTTATTTTTGGTTTGCTCTATGGCAGAAATAGCTGTATCAATTTGTTTTTTGGAAGAAAATTCATCAATTAGGTAATTTGGTTCACTTCCACTATTGATATACACATAATAGGTAACATTATTTCCTCTTGTTGTTGTTTCAATATTTAAATACATTTTGTTTGGACTTAGGTAAAATACATCTGGATTATCGTAGGTATAAGCTTCTATCGCTGATTGATAGTATTTTCCTAATTGTTCTTGTCCATTACTTTCATTTAATAGAGAAGTAAAAGAACTTCCTAATTCCACTTTATAAGTTCCTGTTTTCATGTTTTCTTTGTTGGTTTCAAATGCTTTGTATATCGTTTTAGCATACTCTTCTAATTGATTATAAAAATATTTATTAATAGTTACATTGGAATAATCTATTTCTTCTCTTTGATTGCTGTTATCTTGAATTTCATCAAATGGATTTTCTATAATTTTAGGTGTTTTTATGTCTTTATCTATTGTGTTTTTGTTTTCTGAAATAACGGTTTTTACTTTTTCAGGTTGTGTAGATGTTTCTACTTTTGCAATCTCATTCCATAAAATCATTCCAAATAATCCAAATACAGCAATAATTAAAAACATAACAATTAACATGATAATAGTTGCAAGCTTACTTTTCATTTTGGTTCTCCTTTGTTTTTCATTCTTCTTTATTATATCATTTTTTTACCTCAAAAACTAGTATATTTTACGTTTTTTTAGAAATACTAATAAAAACCAATTACGTTAAAACTTGCTGTTTTGTCTAAAAGTTTATGGTATTTTTTCTTTGTAACTCCCAACATCGTACAGTCTGTGACTACATAACAGCTTGTAACTTGTTGATTCCACCAGATGGTTACTACATAAAATACCATAAACTTTTAGATAAAAAATGAAAGTTCAGGAGAAAACTATGATTTTTAAAGAATTATTTAACTCTATGTTTGGTTATACACCTCCCGTAGAATATAACTTCAGCTTGCCAGAAAGTGACCAAACTACTATAACAAATGATACACAAACTTCACAGTTAGAAAAAAAAGTAAATATCTTTCCTAGTCTTAATGTAAATATAGAATACATGAGAACAAAATATAAGTTGCTAATCAATAGTGATGTGATTTTAAGGGAATTTACAATTAATGCCAGAGGAAAGCAGTATAATGCTTTTTTGATTTATATTGATGGCATGGTAGATTCTGAGATTATGGATAAATTTATTTTAGAGCCTTTAATGTTACGAAATAAAAATAATCTATACGATGGACCTCAAACAAAGGTAATTTCAGAAGCTGTTGCTAATAATATTACGGTCAGAAAAGTAAAAAAATTTGATTTGTCCAATTATCTAATGGGATGTTTAATGCCTCAAAACGCAGTAAAGGAAGTAACTGATTTTGATGAAGTAGCAAATGGTATCAATGCTCGGCAATTGTGTTCTATTTGTGGATACGTTAAATCTCGCTTTTGATATTGAAGTAAAAGGATTTAAGCAAAGAAGTGTAGACACTCCTAATAATGAAATTGTTATTAAAGGACCTCATGAAGCCTTTGTCGAAAATCTTAGAACCAATACCTCTTTAATTCGAAGGATTGTAAATAATGAAAATTTAATTATTGAAAATTTAGAAGTAGGAAAAATCACAAAAACTAAATGTGCTGTTTGCTATATGAAAAATATTACCAATACAGATTTAATTAATGAAGTTAAATATCGCTTAAATAATTTAGAAATAGATTCTTTATTATCTGCTAGCGAATTAGAGCAATTAATTGCAGATTCCAACTTTTTAGGAATTCCTCAAATTATTTCTACCGAAAGACCTGATAAAGTATCTAAATATTTATTAAAAGGTAGAGTGATTGTAATCGTCAATGGTACTCCTTATGGAATTATTATGCCAGCTATTTTAATTGATTTTTTAACTTCCCCTGAAGATACTAACTTAAAGGTTAGTTTTGCAAACTTTTTAAGAAGTCTTCGTGTTTTAGCAGCCTTTATTACTTTGCTTTTGCCTGGTTTATATGTTGCTATTACTAGTTTTCATCAAGAAATATTACCAACTGGCTTGCTCTATTCTATTTTGGCCTCTAGAGAAAACGTACCTTTTCCTATTATTATAGAAATTCTTTTAATGGAAATTTCCTTTGAATTAATCCGTGAGGCAGGACTTCGTGTTCCTTCTGCTATTGGTCCTACAATTGGAATTGTTGGTGCTTTAGTTTTAGGACAAGCAGCCGTTAGTGCTGGAATTGTTAGTCCTATTTTAATTATTATTGTTGCTATAACTGGTATTGCTTCTTTTGCTATTCCTGATTTTTCTTTTGGCTTTCATTTAAGATATTTTCGTTTTGCCTTTGTCTTACTTGGTTTTATGGCTGGATTTTTAGGAATTTCTTTAGGTTTATTTGTTTATATTAGTATCATTTGTAGCTTACGCTCTTTTGGCGTTTCTTATACAACGCCTTTTGCTCCTGCTTCTAATGCAAAGGGCAATGGCTATTTGCTTCCTCCTATTTGGAAAAGAGAATACAGACCTTCTTTTATTGCTTCGAAAAGAGAGAAGGAACAAGAAAAATTTTCAATGAAATGGAAATATCATAAATAACTAAAAGGAAGGAGTCTCAAACATGACAAAATCAAAAGTAGGTACTTTAGAAGCTATTATGCTGATTCTTACAATAGTTGTAGCTCATACTATTTTGTCTATGCCAAGAAATATTTTGGTTACGATTAAATCCTCTACTATTATTAACTTGCTATTTGTTAGTATCTTAGCAATTGCAATTTCTTATGTTATTGTTAAATTACTAAAAAATTTTCCTGGTCAAGATATTATTGATATATCTGATTATTTAGGCGGAAAAGTTTTTAAGAATATAATTGGTATTATTTTTATTTCCTATTTTTTGGTTAGCACTAGCCTTTTACTTAGAAACTTTTGTGAATGCTTAAAAATTATTTACTACCCTATGACAAATATTGTTTTTATTATTGCTATGTTTGTCATTGCTATTTGTGCTGCTAATAGGCTTGACTTTAATGCTTCTTTAAAAACTAATTTATTAATATTACCTCTTGCCTTAGTTAGTATGCTATTTTTGTTTTTTGCTAATATGAATAAGTTTGTCCCTTATCGAATTTTTCCTATTTTTGGTGATGGTCTATTTAATACTTTCGTCTTAGGATTTGGCAACTTGGCTTCTTTTGGAGGAATTGCCTTTCTCTATTTTCTTCCTCCTTTTTTAAAAGAACCAGAAAAAATAAAAAAAATAGCTATTGTTTCAATTGGCTTATCTGCTGTTTATTTAATATTATGTGTTTCCACTTTATTGTTTATGTTTTCTTTTTTTATTAATACAAACGAAATTACACCTCTATATAATGCTACAAGATATATTGAATTTGGAAGTTTCTTTCAAAGATTAGAATCCGTTTTTCTCTTAATTTGGATTTTGGCCTTTTCTTGTTATTTAAGCATTATTAGTAAATTTTCAATGAGTATTTTTAAAAAATTGACTAATATCGAAACCAAAAAACCTTTAATTGATATTTTCGGAATTCTTATATTAGGTATCGCATTACTACCTAAAAACTATGCTATTTCTGAAAATTTCGAAACAGAAATTTATCCCTATTTAGTATTAGGCATTGCATTTTTTCTGGGAATTAGTATTTTAATTTTAGCCAATATCGTAAAAAAACGAAAACATTTTCAAAAATAGGAAGGAGGTATTTTTTTGAATAAATTTATCCGAAATTTATTTATTTTAACTTTAATTATCATTTTTATCGTTGCATTTTCTAGCTCTTATTTATCTTTAAGTATGGATAATTTAGCCTATGTACTTGCTATTAGTATTGATAAAGCTAAGGAAGATAATCTGCTAGTAAGTTTTCAATTTTCAACAACTACCTCTGCTACAGAATCGGGAACGACAGAAAAAACCCCTACTATTATCAATTCTGTAACAGCTTCCTCTCTTAGTACTGCTATCAATTTAATGAATACTTATATGGGAAAAGAGATAAATATGTCACATTGTAAAGTTATTATATTCTCAGAAGAACTTGCTTCAGAGGGAATTTCAAAAGAAATTTACACCTTAATCAATGATACTCAAATAAGACCTTCTGCCAATATTGTAGTTAGCAAATGTACCGCCAAATCTTATATTGAAAAAACCTCCCCAGAGCTCGAAAATCTAATCTCAAAATACTATGAAAACTTTACAAAATCTAGCAAATATACTGGTTTTAAACCAGATGCTACCATTGGTGACTTTTTCAATAGTCTTATTTGTACAACTTGTCAGCCATATGCTATTTTAGGTGGACTTGCATCAGAACCTTCTTCCAACCAAGGAGCTAGTGATACACAGCAAAACTATAATGTAAAGGCAAGTGAATCTCCTATCGAAGGAGAAAATGGTTCTGAGGACATCGGACTTGCTGTTTTCAATAAAGAAAAATTAGTTGGAGAACTATCTGCTCTAGAAACGATTTCCTTTTTAAGTATACACAATAAAGTCGACCGTTTTTTAGTTTCTATTCCAAATCCTGAAAATTCAAATGAATATCTAGACATCTATCTGACACCAAATAATTCTACTTCTATTGATGTGGATACTTCTACGTCATCCCCCTATATCAAAGTTAAAACAGAATTTACTGGTAAAATATATTCTATGTCTAACAATTCTAAATATTTAGAACCAGATGTCTTAAATGCTATCTCAGAATCTTGTAATAAATATTTAGAAACTGTATTCTCAGATTTTCTCTATAAAACCTCAAAAGAATTTAAATCTGACATCAATGGTTTTGGAAAACATTCTTTAAAAAACTTCTTTACAACACAGGAATATTACAACTATAATTGGCTTAAAAATTATCAAAATTCCTTTTTTGAAGTTGAAGTAGATACTTCTGTAAAATCTGGTATGTTAATTACAGAAACCTAAATAAGGATTTAGGGACGGCCCCAAAATCCTTGTTTTATAAATTTGCAATAGTTTTTAGTAATAAAGGAGGAATCATTTTGTCAAGTATTGTTTATCATGTTTTCTTTTTAATCTTTAGTCTTTATATTTTACTAAAGGTCATTGGATATGGCTTATATGAAATAAATACTATAAAAAATAAGCTTGGTGGTGTAGTTGTTATTACTTTTTCGATTTTAGTTGTTATATTTTCTAATATAATGATTTGGATGTACTAATTGAAAAATATTAAAGACACATCTTAATAAATTAAAATTTCAATTTATTAAGATGTGTCCCAAATTGCACAAAAAGGTGCAAAGAGAAACGTCCCCAATATGACATTAGACTAATTCAAAATCAATTTGTCTTAGTAATTTACTTGCTCTTTTTACTTTGATTGTTACTTTATCTCCTATTTTGTATGTTTTATTGCTTCTTTCTCCTATTAATCTTTTTCTTTCCTCGTCGTAAATAAAATATTCATCTCCCAAGTCTTCAAATCGAATTAGTCCTTCTACTGTATTTTCTAGCTCTACAAAAATTCCGAAAGATGTTACTGATGATACAATTCCTTCGTATTCTTCCCCTATTCTCTTTTCCATATATTCTGCTTTCTTTAAATCTTCTGCTTCTCTTTCTACTTTTGTTGCTATTTTCTCTCTTTCTGAAGATTGTTTAGCCCTTTCTTCTGCTTGTGTTTTATGCTCTTCCATCCATTTTTCTGAAATATCATAGTTGTTTTCTAAATATTTTGAAATTACCCTATGGATGAATAAGTCTGGATATCTTCTAATTGGAGAAGTAAAATGACAATAATATTTGCTTGCTATTCCAAAATGTCCTTTATTCTCTGCTTCATATCTAGCTACTTTTAATGTTCTTAAAACTAGATTGGATACTACTTTTTCCTCCTCTTTTCCCTTTACTTCTTCTAATATTTTGGCAAATTCTTTTGGGTACATATTGTCCTTACTTGCTTTTATCTTTAAGCCAAAATTAAATAAAAATTTATTTAATTCTTGCGTTTTTTCAAGGTCCGGATTTTCATGTACACGATAGATAAAAGGTGCTTCTAGCCAGAAAAATTTCTCTGCGATTGTTTCATTGGCTATTAACATGAATTGTTCAATTATTTCATGAGAAAAGCTTGTTTCATATTTTCCAATATTTGTTACTCTTCCATCCATATCTAAATCTATTTTACTTTCTGGAATATCTAAATTTAGATAACCTTGCTCCATTCTTTTATGTTTCAAGATATGTGCCAATTCCTCCATCAACTTAAATTGAGTAACATATGGCTTATATCTCTTTACTGTTTGTTGATTCGAATTCTCTATGATTGCTTGCACATCTGTATAACTCATTCTTTCTGTTACATTGATAATTCCTTTTACAACTTCTGATGATATTACCTTACCTTGTGTATCAATTTCCATGACACAAGATAATGTAAATCTATCTTCCCCGGCATTTAAACTACAAATTCCATTAGATAACTCTCTTGGTAGCATAGGAATTACTCTACCTAGCATATAAATGCTGGTTCCTCTTATCAAAGCTTCTTGGTCTAATAAGCTGTTTTCTCGCACATAGTAACTAACATCTGCTATATGCACCTCTAATCTGTAATTTCCATTTTTTAGCTTTTCTACTCGAACTGCATCATCTAAGTCTTTAGCATCTTCCCCATCTATTGTAAAAATCTCTTTATCTCTAAAATCTACTCTATGTGGAATATCTTTTTTATCTACTTTGTTTTCAAATGCTTTAGCTTCTTGAACTACTGATTCTGGAAAAGTGGATGGTAAATTATATTCTTTGATAAGAGATAACATATCTACCCCTGCTTCATTTACATTTCCTAATATTTCTATAATTTTCCCTTCCGCCTTTTTTCCATTCTTTGGATATCTCGTGATTTTTACTAAAACTTTGTGATTGTTTCTTGCCTTCCCCATATCTTTTTTAGCTATAAAAATATCTGTTCCGAAATTTCTATCATCTGGCACGACAAAACCAAAATTTCTATTATTCTGAAAAATTCCTACAATAGTATCTTTTTCATGCTTTAAGATTTTAACAACCTTTGCTTCCGCACTTTTTACTTTGTTTTCTTCTTCCAGTATCTCAATTAAAACTCTATCTCCATTTAAGGCATCTAATGAATTTTCTCTTGCGATATAAATCTCGTCTTCTCTATCTTCTAGCCTAACAAATCCAAAACCTTTTTGATTTTTTCGATAAATACCATCATAATATGTCTTTTCCATCAGACGATAGCGATTTTTTCTATTTTTCTGTATCTTGAAATTTAATTCCAGATTACCAAGTACCTCTAAAAAATCTCTATATTCCTTTTTTGGTACCCTCATTATCATGGCAATTTCCTTTGCCTTCATAGGTGTATAATCTTTATCTTTCATAAGCTCTAAAATTTTCAGTTCTTGCTCTTCCATTCTTTTTAAATTCCTTCCTTTTGAAACAGAGGAACAGAAAGAAACAGAAAGGGACAGGTTAAAAATGTTTCATCATTTTTGTCACCTTTTGTCAACTTTTACTTTCGACATTTTTCAGCATATTATATGGAACATTTTTAACCTGTCCCTTTCTGTTTCTTTCTCTCTTTCTCTGTTTTTCTCTTGATTTTTTAATTCAAAAAAAGCGAGTTTTTAGATATAAAAAC
>CANEFU010000026.1 GCA_947426875.1 uncultured Clostridium sp. | reverse complement strand
TCCTCCTGAATTTAAGAATTATGATATAGTTTTTGCTGGTGGCGGTGCTTACCAAGATCAAGGAATTTTAGCACAAGATTTAATTCAATACAAAGATTCTATCAAAGAAGCAATTGATAAGGGTGTCTTTTTCTTGTTAATTTGTGGTGCTTATCAATTATTTGGTAAATATTACAAAGATGTAGAAGGAAATAGGATTGCTGGATTAGAAATTTTTGATTATTATACAGAAGCCATTAATGACAGAAAAAAAAGATGTATTGGAAATATTGTAATAGAAGCAGAATTAAATCATAAAAAAACAAAAATTATTGGTTTCGAAAATCATGGTGGGCAAACTTTTGATATTACTGCTCCTTTCGGTAATGTGTTATTTGGAAATGGTAATAAATTTGGCGATACGCAAGAAGGCTTTTTCATAGATAATGTAATTGCTACTTATTTACATGGTCCTTTACTTTCTAAAAATCCAGAACTTGCCGATTACATTATTCAATATTGTCTTACCAGAAAATATAAAGAGAATATCTTATTAGAGCCTTTAGATGATGATTTTGAAAATAAATGCAGAGAACAACTGCTTTCCATCTTCTTAAAAAAGTGAGCCATTAGGAATCCTTTCCTTTGCTCACTTTTCTATATTTCTAATTCTTCTTTTTCATTTTCTGTTTCATACAATTTTTTGTATATCCTACTATTTTTTATTAATTCTTCATGTGTTCCTTCTTCCACTATCTTATGTTTATGAAATACTAATATCTTATCTGCATCGATTATGGTACTTAATCTATGTGCAACAATTATTACCGTATGGTCTTTTGCTAATTCTTTCATAATTACCTTGATTTTTTCTTGACTTTCATTGTCTAAAGAGCTAGTTGCTTCATCTAATAAAATTATCTTTGATTTCTTTATCAAAGCTCTTGCTATTGCTAACCTTTGTTTTTGACCTCCACTTAATGCTATTCCATTTTCTCCAATATATGTATCATACCCCTCTTCTTTAGTAAGAATAAAATCATGAATCTGTGCTTTCTTACATACTGCAATAATTTCCTCATCTGTTGCCATAGGATTTACTAATTTTATATTGTCTTTAATTGTTAAATTAAAGATATAGGGCTCCTGTGATACAACAGATATATTTTCTCTTATTACACTTTCTTGTAAAGCATTAATATCATATCCTCCAATCAATATACTCTCATTTGCAATATCATAATTTTTCATAATTAAATCCATTATGGTTGACTTTCCTTCTCCACTTTTTCCTACCAATGCTATCATCTGATTTTTTTCTATTTTGAAATTAAGTCCTGTAAATAATGGATTTTCTTCGTTATAAGAAAATGTTACATTTTTAAATTCAACTGTTCCTTCTATATTTTCTGGCAGTATCGTTCCAAAACTTTCTCTTTCAAACTCTTTGTAATCAATTATTCCAAACACCCTATCAGCTGCTACTGTGGCGTTTGCAGTTTTCTCTCTAATATTGGTAATGGCTCTAATTAATTCTATAATATTCTTCTTATACACAAATAATATCATAAACTGATTTACTTGCAATTTATGAATTGATAATAAATATACAGATACTAATATAAATACAAAATTTAATATATGTTGTATAACATCTCTCCATCTATTCCATGTTCTAGAAGAATGAATTGCTTTTTTATTTGCTTCAATTGCACCTTTTTGCTCATTACTCACTCGATTTACAATACTATCTTTTAAATTTAAGTTCTTGATATCTCGTATTCCTCTAATTACATCAGCATAAGTTCCTATGCATTTATCATCCTTATTTTTATAGTCTTTTTGATATCTTTTGAAATAGATTAATTTTTTGGAAACTAATTTGTATAATATAACAATATTAACTGTCAAAAGTAATCCTAAATAGATATTTACAAAATAGGAATAAACTACAAAACTTATATTTAATAATACAACTGATATATCATCTGTAATCTCGTCAAACAACTCAGCTAAATCATAGGAATCTTTATTAATTCTTGCTATAAAAACACCCGAATTAGTATAATCAAAATTTTTCACTTTAATGTTTGTTAAACTTTTTATCAAATCACATTTTAAATCAAAATTACAACTACTGTTTAGTTTTAGTACTATCATTGACCATATATTGGTTACTACTTCTATCATTATTCCTAATATTGCTAAATATAATGCCATTTTTAATATATACTTAAAATCTAAGGTGGTAAATGCTGTAAGCAAATTACCTTCTAGAATTGGTGATAATACAGATAAACCTGCATAGCAAAGGCTAAATACAATTGTTAAAATTAATAAATTCCAATATTTCTTATAATATGGTATGACTTTTCTTAAATTACTTCCTTGTTTTTTCAATTTTTATTCTCCCTGTATTCTATATCTTTTATTGCATTATATCATCAATTATTAAGTTTTTCTAGTGCTTCTCTATTGTTTACTTTTTCTCGTTTCCAATAGATAACCTATGGTAGAGCATATTAGTAAAATGCCTTCTAAAACAATTCCAAAGATTGATTTTATATAAATATTATACCATACCCACAATATTCCGATTGGTATTCCTAACAATTTATATATATTGGTTTTCTTTTGCCAAACTGAATACGTATATAACATGGTTGCAAACACAGACAGCAAGCTAAGAAATCCATCATATGTAAATATAGCTGAAACAATAGAGATAGCATACAATATGATTAATACAATAATGTCTTTTTTATTGATTTCATCTCTTTTTCCATTTTTCTTCTCATCTATGATAAAAATAAGATTCCTTACCAATGCTACTCCGCACATAGCTAAACCAGTATAAGCGTCTAACAAAATATAAGCAATTGCATTAGCAATAAGTGACAAAAAACTTACTATTAAAACTGTTTTTCTATTTTTCAAATAATAGGTTATGGCTAATAAAATATACATAATAATTGTAAATACTTGTGAAATAATATAGGTTGTTGTTAATTCCATTTTTTCTATCTCCTTTTATTTTAAAATTTCTTTCAAATCTTTTGCATATGTTTTTAATCTTTGGAAACATTCATAAGCCCTTTGTACCTCATGTTTATTGATACTGACATATCCTCTTTCTTTGTTTCCACTTGGTAAATCTACAATCAATGTATCTTTATCAATACCATCCCATCCATCTCCTACGATTTCTAATAACTCTGGTTCCTTTGTTTTGATTTCGTCATAATCTACGAACATGGTTTTAATATTGCTTTGCTTATAAATCTTAAGTGTTTTATTTTCTCTAAATTCTTTTATTTTGTTTCTACTAAATATAAATATTCTCTCCAAATTAGCACCTCTATTAGCCGCTTCTAAATTAGTAACCCTAAAATTCATTTCAGCAGGTTCTTCTGTCCATTCGTCTTCCATCATAGTAGATGCACACCACATATAAGAGCTTTTGTCTAAACTTTTAAAATAATGATGGATTGTCTTATAAAATTTTCCTGTTTCTAAAGGCTTCGTTCTTCCTTTTTTATCAAACAATAAGTATCCTCCATCTGTAGTTATCGAAATTCCTGTCGTATTTTTAAATTTTGTTAATAAATCTATAACATCTTCTGCTATCTCTTTATAATTGATTATTATATTGCTTTGAATTGGTGCTTCTATATGAATAGCATTGATTCTAAGTCCTATCCTATCTTTTAACTCGTTTGCTAATTTTTCCTCTAACTTTATTTCTTGGTTTTGATAATTATTTACTAGTATAATGCTAGACTCACAATTCATTTTTTGAGAAAATTCTTTTATAAACCATTCTCTATTTTCTAAAGCTTTTTTGCTTGTTTTTTCTGTATCCATAAAAATAAGTCCATCATAATACTTTTCTGTTTCTTCTATTAGTTTTTTTAATTCATTTTTATCTTGGTCATTTATCTGTCTAATTTTTATACTTTCTAAACTTTCGTTATTGGTTTTTTCACTGCATGTTCCGTCAACTAAATAACCTTCCTTTTTTAATAATGGTATTATATGATATCCGATTGGATTATTTATATTAACTATCAGGATTCTTTTTTGTGTATTGATATATTGAGAAATTTTACTTCTTTTGTCTGATGGTTTAATAGTTTCTTCTGGTATTAGCCACACCATGCCATTTTTTATGGCACCATTTATTCTATCTTCTTTGCATAATTTTATAATTCTTCTTTCTGTTATTCCCCATTTTTCCGAGAATTGTTTTGCTGTTAAATATCCCATTTTCCACCTCTTTATTTTGTACTGTTTTCAGAATAATAATTATGTTTATATATTATACTATTTTCAGAACAATGTCAATATTTTTGCAAAAAAAATAATGGTTACCTTAATCAGCAACCGTTATTTTTATCTATTTTATTTTTTACGCATTGTTTCTAAAGCTTGTGCCACAAATGTTTTTCCTACTATTCCTTCATAATATGTTTGTGTATTTGGATATTTATCGATTGTATGACTCATTACTTCGCAAAAGTTTTTACCATTAGCATTTTTGGTATTTAATTCGCAAGGACTTCCATTCCATCTTATTGAATTATTTTCTCCACAAGTAATATTTAAGCCCTCTCTTGTGATATCGGTTTTACTCTTTCTACTTCCATCTGTTTCTTCTATACTTTTACCAACAAGAAATCCTGCTTTATCTAGTACTTCTTTGGATAATGTTGTTGTCGTTGTAATAGGATACCCTAAAGATACTTTTTCACTATACGTAGCTATTATATTCTTATTACTATTTCCTTTTACTTTTTTTGTTGTTTCACCTACATTACTAGTTTTCAAGAATTCATAGGAATCTTTATTAAATTGTAAGTTTGTTTTTTCTTCATATTTCATTCCTTCTCTATGTGCCTCTATACCATTTTCTGTATATTTTACTTCTATTCCTTCTTCTCCATCTCTAATTGCTTCTCTTATAGAATTTGTCATAAATCTTTAACATTCTTCTATTTTTTCTCTGTGTGCTGGTAATTCTAAAATCTCTTGATTTGCTCCTAATGCACATAAAAAAGCTTGTATCCTTTTAGCATTATTGGTAAATTCGGTAATTTCCTGAATGTTTTTTCTTTTTAACATATCTATATAATTCTTTAAAACTAGTATTCTTGTATATTCATCCATTATTTTTCTCCTTTAATTGACTATAGTAGTATTATATATGATTTTTAACTTTATGTCAATCAGTACTCTTTAGATAACAATTTTGTGTCAAAATAAAATGTCGCAAGGAGAAACATCTCCTATACGACATTATAAATGCATAACTCTTTGTCTAATTTCTTTTGTTTTTCCAACATTCCAGAAGTTCTCTCCTAGATAACCACAAGTTCTTCTAACTACTGTCATTTTATTATGGTCTTTATTTCCGCAATTTGGACATTCCCATTCATTTTCTTTATTAATTATAATTTCTCCGTCAAATCCACATTCATGACAAAAGTCTGATTTGGTATTAAATTCCGCATATTGAATATTATCATAAATAAATCTAACAACTGATTCAAGAGCTTCTATGTTTTTACCCATATTTGGAATTTCAATATAGGAAATAGAGCCTCCTGATGATATTTTTTGGAATTCACTTTCAAAGGTTAATTTTTCAAACGCATCTATTTTTTCTCTTACATCTACATGATAAGAATTGGTATAATATCCTTTGTCAGTTACATCTTTAATGGTTCCAAATTTTTGTTTATCGATTCTTGCAAATTTGTAGCATAAACTTTCGGCTGGTGTACCATATAAAGCAAATCCAATATTCGTTTCTTTTTTCCATTTGTCTGTTGCTTCTCTTAAATGGTTCATAACCCTTTGTGCAAATTGGTGTCCCTTTTCTGTTGTATGAGATTCTCCTGTCATTAGTTTAGTTACTTCATATAATCCAATATAACCTAAAGACATAGTTGAATATCCACCATATAACAATTTGTCTATTTTTTCTCCTTTTTTCAAACGAGCAATGGCACCATATTGCCAATGGATTGGACTGATATCTGATTTTGTTCCCAATAATGCATAATGTCTACACATTAAAGCCTCTTTACATAGCTCTAATCTTTCATCAAATTCTTTCCAGAATTTTTCTTCATCTCCGTCTGCTACAATTCCTATTTGTGGTAAATTAATGCTTACTACACCTTGATTAAATCTTCCTTCAAATTGATATTTTCCATTTTCGTCCTTCCATGGTGATAAAAAGCTTCTGCACCCCATTGGACTAAATACATTTCCTTCATAATTCTCACGCATTTTTTTAGCTGAAATATAATCTGGATACATTCTTTTACTAGAGCATTTAACAGCTAATTTTGTTAGATAATCATATTCTCCACCAGTTAAGTTGTTGAATTCATCTAAAACATATACTAATTTAGGAAAAGCTGGTGTTACATATACACCTTTGTCATTTTTAATTCCTTGATATCTTTGTCTGATAACTTCTTCTATAATCATGGCATTTTCTTTGATGTATGGGTCATCTTTTTCTAAATGTAAGAATAATGTTACAAATGGTGATTGTCCATTGGTTGTCATTAACGTATTAATTTGATATTGAATAGTTTGAACCCCTGCTTTTAATTCTGATTTTAATCTATCTTGTGTAATATCTTCAATCACTTCATCTGGTACTTTTCCCTTGTATTTTTCTTCCATTTCACATTTAAATTTATCATAACTTTTTCTTAAATATTTACCTAAATGAATTAAATCTACGGATTGTCCACCATATTGATTACTTGCTACTGCTGCTATAATTTGTGTTGTTATGGTACAGGCTACTTGGAAACTTTTTGGCGTTTCTATCATTTTTCCATTCATAACGGTTCCGTTATCTAACATATCTTTTATATTAATTAGGCAACAATTAAAGATTGGTTGTACAAAATAATCAGCATCGTGGAAGTGTAATACACCATCTTCATCTGCTCTTACTATTTTTTCTGGAAGTAATAATCTTTTGGTTAAATCTCTTGAAACTTCTCCTGCTATGTAATCTCTCTGGGTAGACGCAAGTAATGTATTTTTATTTGAATTTTCCTCTGCTAACTCTTTGTTTTCATTTCGAATTAATCCAAGAATTGATTCATCTGTTGTATTTTGTTTTCTGACTAATGCTCTTGTATAACGATATACGATATATTTTTTAGATAATTCGTATTTACCTATTTCCATTAATTTTGCTTCAATAATATCTTGAATGTCTTCTACTAACATTCTTTTCTTTCCTAGCTCTTCAATATATTGAATCACTTCTTTAATTTCTTCTTTATTGGCTCTTTCTTTTGCTCTTACTTCTTTGTTAGCCTTTTCAATTGCGATTTGAATTTTTTCTCTATCGTAATCTACTGCTCTTCCATCCCTTTTGATTATTTTCATTTAATCTTCATTCCTTCCTTTGCTCTTTTTGGTTATTTTGCATGCTCTTATTATATAGTAATATTTTTTATTTTCTGTTGCAAAAGCAACTAAAGTAATTTATTGTTTTTTTATTTGGCTTTGGTGTAAGATTTTGTCGATTGTTACATTTTTATTACATTCCTATTACAAAAAAGTTACTTTTATTGCTAATCATTATGTTTCCAATTCATTTTTCTTTTATAAATTCATTTAAAAAAATGTTTTCTGTTGCATTTGCAACTTATTTTTAGTATAATATAAGAAGACCTTTACGAATACATTATTATAGGAGAAATAAAAATGAATATTAATTTTAATATTGAAGAATTTATCAAAAAATTTGAAAACAGTTGTCATAGAGTCCAAAAAAAGTCTTTTGCCAAAAATGATGTCATAACTAGTTATATCAAAAAGAGAAATCAATTTTGTATTTTAGCAAGTGGTAATGCCGATTTAGTTCGTTACGATTTAAATGGAAATAGAACTATTGTTGAGCACTTCTCTAAAAATGATGTTTTTGGGGAGGTATTCTATACCATCACTACCAATAACGAATTACTTGTGGAAGCTCGTGAAAAATGCGAAGTTCTTTTTTATGGTTATAATGATATTCATACAAAATGTAGAAATAATTGTAAGTTTCATCAAGATTTATCTGAAGATTTACCAGAATTAATATTGAGTAAAGTTACTGACTTAAATATGAGAATTGAATTGCTTACTAAAAGGTCTACTCGTGATAAGTTAATTGGTTATTTTACAATGCTATCCACTAGAAATTTAAGCAAAACCTTCTCTCTTCCTTTTTCTTTGACCGATTTAGCTGATTATTTGAGCGTAGATAGAAGTGCCATGATGCGAGAATTAAAACTTCTAAAAGAAGAAGGCTTTATTGAAAAAAATAGTAATAAAATTACATTATTATATAAATAAAGGTTACCAAGGTTGCTAAGGTTGCCAAACATTCCGGGTTTAAATGGCAAGTTCAACTTGCCATTTAAACCCGGAATGTTTGGCAACCTTAGCAACCTTAGCAACCTCTTTGGCAACTTATTTAAAGTTGTTTTATGATTTCTTTTGCCTCCAAAATTGTTTTGGTTTCTTCTCCTGTTTCCATGTTTTTTACCTTTGCTGTTTTTGTATTAATTTCGTCTTCTCCCATTACAATTACATATGGAATTTTTAATTTATCAGCATATTTAAATTTGGCTTTTAATTTTTTATTATTTAAATACACCTCTGTTTTTATACCAAGTCTTCTTAGTTCTGTTGCTAGTTTAATTGGTTCTTCTAAATTTTCTATCATAGGTATGATTAATACTTGAGCGATAGATTTCTTATCTGCCTGGATTAAATTCAATTCATTTAACTTATAAAATAATCTCGTTAATCCAATAGAAATTCCAACACCTGGTAGCTTTTTGTCAGTATAATATTCTGCCAAATTTTCGTATCTTCCTCCTGAGCATACACTACCAATTTCTCTATAATCATTTAAAAAGGTTTCATATACTGTTCCTGTATAATAATCTAACCCTCTTGCAATAGTTAAATCTACTTTAAAATTACTATCTGGAACACCAAATAATCGAATATTTTTTACAACTTGCTTTAATTCTTCGATTCCTTTAGCATATACTTCATTTTCGATTTCTAACTTTTCCAACTTTTCAATTTTTTCATCTGACATTCCATCTATTGCTATAAAATCCATACTTGTTTCAATTTCTGTTTGTGGTAATGTTCGTTTTGGAAATTCTTATATAAATGCTTATTTTCGTATGTTATCGATTTTATCTATGATTCTTAATATTTCCACTGCATTTTCTTTTTGTCCTAGACTTTCGAATAATCCATTTAATATTTTACGATTGTTGATACATATTGTAAAATTATCAAATCCTAATTCTTTAAATATCGTATAGATAATGCTTGGAAGCTCTGCATCATTGATAATATCTAACTCTCCATCTCCTATAACATCAATGTCACATTGGTAGAATTCACGGAATCTTCCTTTTTGTGTTTTTTCTCCACGATATACTTTTCCAATTTGATATCTTCTAAATGGAAAACTTAAATTTCCATAGTTTTTAGCTACATATTTAGAAAGTGGTACTGTTAAGTCAAACCTTAATGATAAATCCGTTTCTCCTTTGGTAAATCGATAAATTTGTTTTTCCGTTTCTCCTCCTGCTTTAGCAAGTAATACTTCTGATAATTCTATAATTGGTGTATCTAATGGTAAAAATCCAAATTTTTGATAAGTATTTTCTATGGTTGCTTTCATTTGCTCAAACAGTATTTGTTCATTTGGCATTAATTCCATAAATCCAGCTAATGTTCTTGGTTCTGTTTTATTCATTTTTATCCCTTCTTTCAACTACTTTAAAATAACTTCGGTTTCAATTCTAAATAAATTGGTTTTTCATCTTTTAACATAGCCATCATACCATGTCCTGGATATACAATTGTTTCATCTGGTAATACCATTATTTTCTCTTCAATCGATTGTATAATAGCTTCACGATTAGAAGTAGGTAAATCTGTTCTTCCCCATGTGCCTCTAAATATGGTATCTCCTGAAAACAAACAATTTTCCTTCTCACAATAAAGGCTCGTACTTCCTTTTGTGTGACCTGGTGTATGAAGCACTTTAAATTCTAGGTTTCCTAAATGAATGACATCTCCATCATCTATCCTAGAATCAGCCTCTAATTCAATATATCCTACTCCTATATATGGAGTCAAGTTTATTTCTGGATGATTCAATCCTTCACTGTCTTCCCTATGAATTAATATCTTTCCACCACATCTCTTTTTTAATTCTGTTACTCCTAGTATATGGTCACCA
>CANEFU010000025.1 GCA_947426875.1 uncultured Clostridium sp. | reverse complement strand
AATTTTGTAATATTTTAGAAATAATTTTGTTATAATTGATTGACTTTTTTTTCATTTCGTTATATCATATAAATGTTAAAAAAGTGTTTTTAAAACCTAAGGAGGAAAATTATGGGAGAAGTAATCGTAATCACATCAGGAAAAGGTGGAGTAGGAAAAACAACAACAACAGCAAATTTAGGTTCCAGTTTGGCAGTAGAAGGAAAGAAAGTAGTTTTAATTGATACAGACATCGGACTACGTAACTTAGATGTTGTTATGGGATTAGAAAATAGAATTGTATATGATATTGTAGATGTCGTAGAAGAAAAATGTAAATTAAGACAAGCCTTAATTAAAGATAAAAGATTTAAAGAATTATATTTACTACCCGCAGCTCAAACAAGAGATAAAAGCGCTGTAAATGAAGAACAAATGAGAAATTTAGTAGAAAAACTAAAAGAGGAATTTGATTACATATTAATAGACTGTCCTGCTGGAATCGAGCAAGGATTCAAAAATGCAATTGCAGGAGCCACTCGTGCTATTGTAGTAACGACAGCAGAAATTTCTGCTATTAGAGATGCCGATAGAATAATAGGACTTTTAGAATCTTCTGAAATTAAAAATCCAGAACTAGTCATCAACAGAATCAGACCAAACATGGTAAAAAAAGGTGAAATGATGGATGTAGATGATATTGTGGATTTATTATCCATAGATTTAATTGGTGTTGTTCCAGATGATGAATATATTATTACCCAAACGAATAAAGGAGAACCAGTAATCCAAAATAAAAAAGCACCATCAGGAAAAGCCTATATAGAAATAGCGAAAAGAGTATTAGGAGAAAAAATAGAAGTAACCATCCCAGGAAGCGAAAGAGGTTTTTGGGCTAAATTAAAACGAATATTTAAAAAACAATAAAGCAATTTGGGGGTAAATAAGGACAATGTTTGAAAACATGATGAAATTTTTTAAAAAATTAAATAAAAAAAATGAAAAAGTAATAACTAATTCAAGAGATGCCGCAAAAGAAAGATTGCATTTAGTTTTAATGCAAGATAGAGCAAATGTTTCGGCAGACTTTTTAGAGCTTATGAAGCAAGAAATTATAGAAGTAATAAAAAAATATATAGATGTGGATGAAGCTGCAATAGATGTAAGGCTTACCAATAAGGAAAATGAAGATGGAACCAATGGAGCACCAGCTTTGTATGCTAACATTCCTATTTTAAATATTAAGAATGAAGCGAAAAAAGTGGAAAAATCAAAGGACAAGCAAGAAGAAGTAGCTGATGAACCAGAGAAAGAGAAAAAAGAGCAAGAAGATGTACAGAATGAAGAAGCAACGGAAAGTAGCTTAGAGAAAGAAGAAAAAGAAATAGAATCAGTTGAAAAAGAAAATGAATTAGAAGAAACAAAAGAAGAACTTAAATCAGAAAATGAAGAGGAAAAAGAGTGATTTAATGAGAAAAAGAGAATTAAAAAATATAGAATGGAGTATTGCAATAATTGCCATTATTCTTTGTGTGATAGGATTAGTTGCATTATTTTCTGCGACACAAGAAGCAGAATATGATGAATTCAATAAACAATGTATATGGTTAGTTGTTAGCATAATAGTAGGAATTTGTGTTATGATAATAGACTATGAAGAAATTGTAAAGCTATCACCAATATTTTATGGCATATTTATAGTCTTATTAATTGCAGTATTGTTTACAACGCCAGTTAATGGAGCAAGTAGTTGGTTTGACATTGGATTTTTTTCGTTTCAACCAGGAGAATTTGCAAAAGTATTCGTTATATTATTTTTAACGTATTCTATTACTAAAATTCAAGGGAGAGATAAAAGAAATATCAATAAACCATTAAAATTACTAATTTTGTTAGCCATACTTGCCTTACCAGTTTTATTAATTATAAAACAACCAGACTATGGAACAGCAGCAGCTTTTCTAATGGCTATGGTATTTATGCTAATAACTGCTGGAATTGATAAAAAGTATATAATAGGTACTGTTATTCTAGTGGTAGTATCTGTTCCATTAATTTATAATTTTGTATTACCAGAGCATGCTAAAAAGAGAATTGATATTTTCTTAAATCCAGAATCTGACCCACGTGGCTCAGGATATAATATTATACAATCCAAACTTGCTATTGGAGCAGGTGGATTAACAGGAATGGGGCTGTTAAAAGGAAACCAAACACAATTAGGCTATTTATATCCTAAAACAACGGACTTTATTTATGCAGTCATTGGAGAAGAAATGGGATTTATTATAGCTGGTACAGTAATTATATTATATGTACTGCTCATAACGAAATGTTTATATGTAGCAAAGACAGCTAAAGATGAGACAGGAACGCTAATAGCTTCAGGAATAACAGGAATATTCATATTTCATATGATAGAAAATATAGGAATGGTAATGGGATTATTACCAATAACAGGAGTACCACTTCCATTTGTTAGTTATGGAGGAAGCTCTTTAATCACAAACTTTATTTGTATAGCATTATTATTAAATATTAGTAGTAAAAGACAGAAAACAATATTTGTTAAATGATTTTGGGGACGGAGGAAAAAATCATCGTTTTAGATAGATTGAAAAATATCGGTTTAATAAATATTGTAGGATGATTTTTTCCTCCGTCCCCAAAATCATCTCGAAGGAGCGAAAGAATGTATTTACACAAATTAAAAATCGGAAATGTAGAATTGGAAAATAATTTAATATTAGCTCCTATGGCTGGTGTAACAAACCAGCCTTTTCGAATGATATGCAAAGAATTTGAACCAGGTATGGTATGTACAGAAATGGCGAGCTCAAAGGCTATTTTTCATGATGATAAAAAGACCAATCGATTGTTAAACACAGAAGGAGAAAAGAGACCAATTAGTTTCCAAATTTTTGGTAGTGATGAAGAAACAATGGGATATGCAGCTACTTATGTAAGTAAGATGGCTGATATTGTAGATATTAATATGGGATGCCCTGCTCCTAAAGTTGTAAAAAATGGAGATGGAAGTAAGCTTTTATTAGATTTAGAGCAAGCAGAAAAAAT
Organism: uncultured Clostridium sp.; assembly: GCA_947426875.1. GTDB lineage: Bacteria > Bacillota > Clostridia > TANB77 > CAG-508 > CAG-269. The sequence goes on along the minus strand of CANEFU010000025.1, from coordinate 7,238 downwards.
TATGAAGATAGTAGTTAAAAATGCTACTGTACCAGTAACTTTGAAATATCGAAAAGGGTGGGATAAAGAAAATATAGTAGCAGTTGAACTTGCTAAAATAGCTGAAAAAGTTGGGGTTTCAGCTATTACCATACATGGAAGAACACGTTCAGAGTTTTATACAGGAACAGCTGACCTAGAAATCATAAAACAAGTGAAACAAGCCGTATCGATTCCTGTTATAGGAAATGGAGATGTCATAGATGAAGAAACAGCCCTAAGAATGTTCCAAGAAACAGCTGTAGATGGTATTATGATAGGAAGAGGAAGTTTCGGAAATCCATGGATTTTTAAGAGAATAGCACATTTTTTAGAAACAGGAGAAAAATTGCCACAGCCATCTAATCAAGAAAAATATGAAATTATGAAAAAACATATTGAGTTGGCTGTAAAGGAAAAAGGAGAAATAGCGATAAAAGAATTAAGAAAACATATTGCTTGGTATACAAAAAATTTAAAAAATTCTAGTGAATTTAGAAATGAAATCAATAAAATAGAAACAGAGGCAGAGTTAATCAATAAGATAGAAGAATATTTTAAAACTTTGTAAAATAAAATGGTAGTGGATTTGTATCCGCTATCTTTTTTTGTGGGAGGTAACATTTTGAAGAAAAAAAATCTATTCATTTTACTTGGGTTTATCTTAATAATAGGAAGTATTATTTTTTTCATATTTTTTCCGAATCAAACGGCTAAAAATTTAAAAATTGGGAATAATAGTAGTAGTCAAGAAATAGTGGATGCTATTTTAAATATTAGTTCGTATGAAGCAAAAATAGAAGTAGAAGTTAAGAGCAACAAAAATAAAAATCAATACATCATAAAACAACAATATCAAAATCCCAATCAGTTAGAGCAGGAAGTATTAGAGCCATCAAATATCGCAGGAGTAAAGATAATAAGAAATGGAAATCAGCTAAAAATTGAAAATACTAACTTGAATTTAAGTACGATTTTTGAAAATTATGAATATATATCAGACAATATTTTGGATTTGCATTGTTTCGTCCAAGATTATAAAGCAGATGAAAAGGCAATTTGGAAGGAAGAAGAAAAGCAAATTACGATGACAACAAAACAGGATGGAGAAGAAAAGAGTCTGGTAGTAGACAAAAAAACAGGAAAACCAATAAAACTTGAAGTGAAATGGACGAACAAAAATAATGAGGCTTACATATTATATAATGAGGTAAAGCTAAATAGTTTAAAATAAACCATTTGTTTACTTTCACTAATATTTAAAATAGCATGAAATATACTTGACAATAGACTAATATTAGGAGTGAAGGATATGCAAATCAAAAGAGGAGATATGTTTTATGCAGATTTAAGTCCAGTAGTAGGCTCAGAACAAGGTGGAATTAGACCAGTTCTCATTATACAAAATGACTTAGGAAATAAATATAGTCCTACTGTAATTGCCGCAGCGATAACTTCTCAAACAGGCAAAAATAAACTACCAACTCATATTGAAATAGACTCGGACTCTTGTGGTCTAAAAAGTAATTCAGTTGTGTTGGCAGAGCAAATTAGAACAATTGATAAAAGCAGATTAAAAGAAAGAATCGGTCATATTGATGATGAAAAAATAATAGATAAGGTAAATAATGCTTTGGGCGTAAGCTTTGGATTAGATGAATAAAAAGTATCAAAAATAGTTGTTAAAGGTAGGTTGTCAATCATTCCGGGTTTAAATGGCAAGTTTAACTTGCCATTTAAACCCGGAATGATTGACAACCTACCTTTAACTCGGAATCTTTTTAAACTTTTAGTTTTTTTATAATTTTGATTTCTTTATAAAGATTTTCTATAATGGCTTTCCTTTTTTCATAGGCATTTTTATATTCCTCATAGAAGGATAAATAATTTTCTAATGTTTCATTATTTTTAAGCAACATTTTCATACCCTCATAGTAATAACTTTTATCTTTTTCTTTTTTAGCATTTTCCATTTTTTCTTTATATTTATTTATTTGCTCAAATCTTTTTAATTCATTTTCTAATTCTTCTACATAGCTTTGAATAGAGAAAATTTCATATTCAATGTCTTCAATAACTACTTTAAATAAAGTTTTAACAATGACAGGGTTGTTTTTACCAAGACGGGCATTTTCTTTAACTTCTTGAAGTGCATCTGATTTTTTTATTTCCTGATTTGGTTTTGTATTCTCAATTAATATCTTTAAAGTATCAGAAATACCAATATGTGATTTATATTGTCTTTTACTAACAATAGCATCATATTCATCTGCTACACGAATGATTTGACCTTCATAAGGAATATCCTTTTTGGTTAATCCTTGTGGATAGCCACTACCATTTAGAGCTTCATGATGATATAAAGGACCTGCTGCATAGGGTCTTAGTTTTAAATCCTTCATACATATATCATATCCTAAAGAAGTATGTGTTTTCATTACTTTATATTCTTCATCAGTTAATTTACCAGGTTTTTGAAGAATCTCAGATGGAATAAAAAGTTTTCCAATATCATGAAGATAAGCACAGATGGTGCAATATTCTGTAAAACCTTTATTGCAATGCAAGTGTTCACAAAGCCTGCAAGTTAAGTTAGCTACATTTTCACAATGTTTTCTTGTAAATACATCTAATTGGTCTAACATATTTAATTGATATCTCATACTTTCATCTAAGTTATAAGATTTTAAATTAGTTTTATCATAAAAATCGAATTCGTAACTCATCCTGTTTCTCCTTCGTAATTTTTTATTTATCATAGCATGAAAGTAAAAAAAGTGCAAGAGTTAATAGCTAAACTAAAAACAACAAGAGTGAAATACATGGTTACAAAAAATAGATAAAGCGACAAACAACAATTAAGTTGAATGTCACTTTAAACAATAATATTACATAAATGAAAAACGAAAAACGCCAATCAAAACAAGCAGAACACCAGAAAAAATAGACCAAATATTATCAGGAAGATTACTAAGTTGATGTAACTTTTTTCCAAGAAAATTGCCACAACTCAAAAAGACAAGTTGGAAAACAGAAATAAACAAAGGAAAAAGCAAAGAACTAATTCCAATCATACTACCACAGGTACCAATACAAAAACAATCTAAAGAAAGGGCGACACCTAGAAAGAGAGCTTCTTTACTATCAATTGAATTAGAAGCATCTAAATCCGAAGAAGTAGGGTTTTTAATAATCTTAATAGTAATTCCTAAAAAATCAATAAAAAGACTATAAATTTTTTCATCTTTTTTGTTACTAGGTTTATTTTTGTGAATAGCTTGAAAGCACACGAAAAATCCCATACTAATTAAAATAATACCGCCAATTAATTTAGTAGTAAAATCGGAAAAAATATTTTTTATCATATCACCAAACCAAACGGATAAAATAGAAATCGAAAAGGAAATTACAAACAAAACGACTTTTCCCATATAAGAAATTTTTGTATTTTTAATTCCATATGTAATTCCAATTCCTAGAGAGTCAATACTGCTAGAAAGTGCTAGAAAAAGCGAGTTGATTAACATAAAAACACCTCCTAAAATATCATATGTCGAAAAAAGAATTCTGTTAAAAAGTCATAAACAAAGTACAAGCCACATAAAATTTATAGAAAGAAGAGAAATGATTTTGAGGGCGGAAGATGATTTTGGGGACGGAGGAAAAAATCATGTTTTTTTATGATTATATATATAATTAAATATTTATATCAACATGATTTTTTCCTCCGTCCCCAAAATCATCTTCCGCCCTCAAAATCATTTCTCTTCAACTAAAAATACAAAGGAGAGAGAATTATGTGGGAAACGTTAAGAAAAGAAGAAGTTTTAAAAAAATTAGAAACAGATAGAAGAAATGGACTAACAAAAGAAGAAGTCAAGAGAAGACAACAAAAATATGGAAAAAATAAATTAAAAGACAAACCAAAAGAAAGTATTTTGATTAAATTTATCAAACAATTTAATGACTTTATGATTATTATTCTGATTATTGCTTCCATTATCTCAGCTGTTATTTCTAGCATACAAGGTGAAAATGACTATATAGACTCCATTATTATTATAGCCATTGTGGTATTGAATGCTATTATGGGAGTAGTACAAGAGGCAAAAGCGGAAAAATCAATTGAAGCGTTACAAGAAATGACGCCTCCAAAAGCAAAAGTAACAAGAGATGGAATAACAAACGAGATTAATGCAGAAGAATTAGTACCAGGTGATATTATAGTTTTAGAAGCAGGAAATTATGTGCCAGCCGATAGTAGAATTATAGAAAGTTTTAATCTAAAAATAGAAGAGTCCAGCTTAACAGGAGAAACTGAGCCAGTATTAAAAGAAGCAGATAAAATCTGCAAACCGGATATTGTGATTCGGGGATATGAATAATATGGCATTTATGGCGAGTATTATAGTAAATGGACATGGAAAGGCCATTGTAACTGAAACAGGAATGGCAACAAAAGTTGGTAAAATTGCTAACATGATAATAGAAGATGAAGCACCAGAAACACCAATTCAGAGGAAGCTAGGACAAGTAGGGAAAATATTAGGAATTGTGTGTTTAGCGATTTGTTTGATTATTTTTGTAATAGGACTCATCAAACAAATCGAACCAGTTGAAATGTTTATGACTTCTGTTGGATTAGCAGTAGCAGCAATACCAGAAGGATTACCAGCTATTGTAACAATTATGTTATCGATTGGTGTTACGAAAATGGCAAAGAAAAACAGCATTATCAGAAAACTACCAGCAGTTGAAACATTGGGAAGTTCCTCTGTTATTTGCTCTGATAAAACAGGAACTTTAACACAGAACAAAATGAAAGTAGTAGAAATCAATAGCAAGGATATAGACTTTACAACAGAGCTTGCTTGTATGTGTACAGATTGTGATATCTTATATCAAAATGGAAAAACGGAAGTAAATGGAGAACCAACCGAAGTAGCAATTGTGAATCAAGGACTTAATAATAATAAAAATAAGAATGAATTGTATATGGCAATGCCACGAATGAATGAGATTCCGTTTGATTCGAATCGAAAAATGATGACAACCATTCACAGAATAGGAAATAAGTATAGAATTATCACAAAAGGAGCACCCGATGTGCTATTAGAAAAGTGTCACAAGCAAATAAGTGGAATATCGGGACAGGCAACCGTTATAGAAAAATCAAAAGTTCAAAGAGAGAACGAGAAGATGGCAGAAAAGGCATTGAGAGTTATCGCAGTAGGATATAAAGATTTAGACTTTTTACCACAAAAGATAGATACGAATACCATTGAAAACAATTTGACTTTTGTAGGTTTAATTGGTATAATGGACCCACCAAGGGAAGGGGTAAAAGAAGCTGTAAAAAGTTGCAAGAGAGCGGGAATAAAAACAGTCATGATAACAGGTGACCATATAGCTACAGCAAAAGCAATAGCAAAAGAATTGAATATATTAAATACAAATGATAAAGCGATTACAGGTCAAGAGTTAGACAGGATACCGCAGAAAGAATTAGAGAGAAACATAGCAGACTATTCTGTATTTGCGAGAGTTACACCAGAACACAAAGTGAGAATTGTTAAAGCATGGCAGAAAACAGGTGCAATTGTGGCCATGACAGGAGATGGAGTTAATGATAGTCCTGCTCTAAAAAATGCAGATATTGGAATAGCCATGGGGAAAAATGGAACGGATGTGGCCAAAAATGCAGCAGATATGATTCTGGCAGATGATAACTTTGTAACCATTGTAGAAGCAATAAAACAGGGAAGAAATATCTATGACAATATCAGGAAAGCCATTCACTTTTTAATTGCAACTAACATTGGGGAAATTGTGACCATATTTATGGGATTAGTATTAGGATTAAAATCACCCTTATTAGCTATCCAATTATTGTGGATTAATTTAGTGACAGATTCTTTACCAGCTATAGCGATTGGATTAGAGCCAGAAGATAAAGGAATTATGGAACGAAATCCTGTAAACAGTAAGAAAGGCATTTTTTCAGATGGTTTATGGAATAAGATTATAGTAGAAGGAATCATGATTGGGATGTTGACACTGGTAGCTTTTAGTTTAGGAAATAAATTCTTTGGATTAGAAGTGGGAAGAACAATGGCATTTTTGTCTATGGGATTGTTAGAACTTGTCCACAGCTTTAATATAAAAAGTGAACAATCTATCTTTAAAATAGGAATTTTGGAAAACAAATTTTTAATAGGAAGTTTTGTATTAGGAACGATTGTACAAATTTCAGTTGTAGTATTGCCATCTCTAGCTAAAATATTTAAATTAGTTCCTTTGAATCAAATGCAATGGATGATGACAATTATGATTTCACTTTTACCAATTCCAATTATGGAGTTACAGAAGAAATTAAATGAAGTAAAGTATGGAAAGAGAATTTATCCAAAGAAAGTAGGAGATGTGTATGTCACTAAGAATAGGTAGAACACAGGGGAAAGGAATACCGCCAATTAAAGGAGTTTACCGTTCAAAAGGAACTGATAATAGAACCAAAAAGGAGGATAATGAGAGCAAGAATGAAAACAGAGATAAAGTAGAGAGAAGAAAAGACTTTTTTGAATGTCTTCAAGAAAAAGCAAAGGAAGTAAATATGCAAAATAATAGTTATAACAAGTTTCATAAAAAAGCTGACCTATCTAATAAAGATAGGGGAGGAAGATAAAACAAGGTCATTTATATGACCTTGTTTAAATAGTTATTTTCTAATAAATTTGATAATTTCGTCATCTGGAACATTTAAAGTTTTTACAATTTTTTTGAAGGTAGAAATTCGAGTATGTTCTTCATTATGTTCAAGTCTTTGTAATTGACGCCAACTAATGCCAATTTCTTCAGCGAGTTCTTCTTGTGATAAATTATTTGCTAATCGATAATGTTTAATCATTTTCTAACCTCCAATTTATATTTTTAATATTATATTATACGATAGGTTAAAAAAGAACGACATTTTTGTCGTTACATATTGACTTTGGGCAAAAGAATAGATAAAATGATACCAGCAACACGACAAAAATGTCGTAAAATAATTTTAGTAGATTGGGAAATACTAAACAAAAGAAGGAGAATTTTATGGAAAAGTTAAAGAGAAAGAATTTTAATAGTGGAATTACATTAATAGCACTTGTTATTACCATTATTGTACTATTAATCTTAGCAGGAATCAGTATTGCTACTTTAACAGGAGAAAATGGAATCTT
>CANEFU010000024.1 GCA_947426875.1 uncultured Clostridium sp. | reverse complement strand
AAATGCAATTACTCCAATAATTATAAAATTAAACATCAAAGTCCAATAAAATGGTGTAATATCTAAAACTTCAATATTTATAAATAATGCACTAGGTAGTCCACTTATATCCATAAAGGCTAATAATATTGTGAGAATACCAATTATAATTAACTCTTTCTTTTTCATATTATACCTACTTTCAAAATTGTAATTTTTTATTTATATACATATACAATTTCATCATTAGCATTATTAATTCCTCCTGCTTTTTCATAGCACTTACAAGCTGAAATATTACTTTTATTAGTTATTAAAAACATCTTTCTACATCCTAAATCTTTGATATATTTATTTATGAAATTCATCATTTTTGTTCCATATCCTTTATTTTGATATCCTTTCATTACATCAATAACATGTAAATAAAAATCTACTTTTCCGTCAGGCTTTAATAATATATATCCATAAGCGAAACTAATTATTTTTCTTTTATCCTCAGCAATAAACCCAATCGTATTTTTTTCATTTAAGAATTTAATCAAATTTTCCTTTTCATACTTAGTATTTTCATCATCAATAAACTTTTCCATTAAATCAAGATTTTCTTTATCTAATATTTTATATTCCATTATATAATCTCCCCTACAACTTACTATTTGTCTAACACAGATTATATCAAAAAATTCTATAAAACTATATAAAATTATTGCAAACCTGTTTTTAAAATAACTCAATTTTAAAAAAATCAAATACTCTTTCCACCATCTACAAGATATATGGCACCTGTTGTCCATAATGATTTATCTGATAGTAAAAATTCTATTGTTGGAGCTATATCCTTTTTAGCATCTCCTATTCTTCCTAATGGATATAATTTCTTTTTATCTTCTGACCATTTATCATATTCCTCTTGAGTATAATCTCCACTTGCTACATAAATGTTAGTATATACTGCTGCTGGATTTACACTATTTACTCTTATATGATACTTTCCTAACTCTTGCCCCATATATTTTGTTAACATATCCACACCAGCTTTACTAGCACAATAAGCTATTGAGCCTCCTGCTCTCTCTGATGACATAGAAGAAATATTTACTATTGATGGATTAGTTCCTTTTTTCAATAATGGTATCAATGTTTTTGTTAGCAAGAATATTCCTGTTAAATTTATATTAATTGATTGATTCCATTCTTCAATAGTTTGATTTTCAATTCCACCAAGTTTAATAATTCCAGCAGAATTTACTAGCCCATCTAATTTATGATACTTTTTATCTATTTCATCATATATTCTTTTGCAATCTATTTCACTACTAATATCCCCTTGTAAAAAATAAATTTTATTAGCATTATTCCCTAATTTTTCTTTTGCTAAAGATACATTTTTATCTCCTCTTGAAAGAGAAATAACTTCATAGTTTTCTTGTTCTAATAAGTATTCTACTGTTCCCAGTCCAATTCCACTTGTACCTCCAGTTACTAAAACTACCTTTTTTTCTGACATGTGCTTTTCCTCCATTTTACTTATTTATAATAGCAGTAACTTCAATTTCAATCTTTGAACCTTTTCTAACAAATCCTCCAACTTCTACCATTGTAGAAACAGGCATAGAATTTTTAAAGTATTCTGCTCTAATTGGAGATACGACTTCAAAATCATTTATATCTTTTAAATAAATGACTGCTTTCACAACATCATCTAATGTTGCTCCTGCTTGTTTTAAAATATCGTTTATTTCTTGAAATATTAATTTTGTTTGTTCTGCTACATCTTCCGTTATAACTTCATTCACTTCACCTTTTGGTGCTTGAACTCCTGACACAAATATTAAATAAGAATCTCCTAAGTCAATTTTTTTAGCTGGTGTATAAACACCTTTCATTACATATCCCTCTGGTTTTATGTTTTCAATTTTCATAAATACATTCCTCCTATAAATCTTTATTGCATTATAACATACTTTCTTTGCAAAGCCTACAGAAATAATCAAATTTTATATTAATCTGTTGTTTAAAATTTGATTAAAACATAAAAAGAAAAAAGTCCTCAAATTAGTTTGAGAACTACCATTTAAGCAATGGTGCACCAGGAGGGATTCGAACCCCCGACCTTCCGGTTCGTAGCCGAACGCTCTATCCAGCTAAGCTACTGGTGCCTATGCACATATATTATTATAACCTGTATCAATCGATTTTTCAAGTAAAAATAAAAAAATATCAAAAATTTTATAAAAATTCTTGCAAAACGATTTAATTTGTGTTATTATATATGAGTACTTAATTTAAGGAAATATTATCGGGGCATAGCGCAGTTGGTAGCGCGCGTGGTTTGGGACCATGAGGTCGGGGGTTCAAATCCCTCTGCCCCGACCAATTAATTAGGAAATCACCTAAAAAATAGGTGGTTTCTTTTTTTCTTTAAAATAGCTACTTTCAGCTATATATCAATTTTTGAAACACTTTATCAATGTGTATAGCTTTATCTAAAAATATCTCAAAATATTTCACAGTTGCATTATAATTGCATTAAAAAATATCAAATTTTGCTTGAATTTTATATAGTTATAGAAATTTAAAAATTCATAAAAAAATATAAAATATTTTTAGTAAATTATTTTATAAATTTTAATATGTTCGTTGAAAAACAGAACAAAATATTGTATAGTAGTTAGTAACCTTTCATTGTCAAAAGGCAGTTCTTACATAGAATGGAAAGGGGGCAAATAAGATGACACAACCTGACCTTATTCTAAAGTTGATTGAGCAGTTAATGGCAGAAAAAGAAAAAAACATCAGACTTCAATTACAACTAGAAGAAACAAAAAAAGGTAAAGACTAAATGTGTCATACATAGTCGAAAGTGGAAAAGCTATTACGGAAGCTTTTCTGCTTTTTTAATTTTGAGCATAAAATTTGAGCATAAAAAAAGTAGTGTATTACGGTACACTACGAGCAAACAATATACACAACCTGACCTAAGGTACATTGTTTAATGTAATTATATGATAACATCTTTTTATTAATTTGTCAAATATAAAATAATAGGATAGATTATAAAAAGACAAAATATGGAAAGGAAAAAGTAATATAAATAATTACTAACTGCATTATAATTTTTTAGTAGTTTTCAAAAGCAAAAATAAATCATCACTTTTGAGCTTAGCAAATCATTTCGCCTGACCAGAAAAAGGAGCTTTTTACAAGCTCCTTAATTTGTTTTTAGATTATTTTAAACTCTTTTCTATTTTTTCTTTTTCTGTTGGTAAAATTACTGGCTCCTTTGTTTCCTCCTTATTCTCTTGTTTTTTAATGGCATCTATAATCATAATAAACTTGACATTTCCACTATTATCTCCATTTAACATAGTAAAATGATTATACTCTTTTGACAATTCTGTTAATTTTTCAACTCGTTCACTCGTTTCTTTTATATCTCCATTTATAAAATTACAAATTTTCTTAATTCCTTCCTCATTAAAGCTTCTGATTCCCTGTGCCAATGTATTAGCACCTTGATTTAATTCATTTGCTCCATTTTGTAAAGCATTGGTTCCCTTGTTTAGACTTCCTAATCCATTGGTTAATTGATTTAGACCTTCCCCTAACGTATTCATTTGCGTAATCACTTGATTTTGTGCTGTTGTTTTCACTTGGTTTGCTACTTCTTTTGCTACAGATTGAGCTGTTGTAGCCGCTACTTGTATCGCTGTTTGTTGCGCCACTTGTCGTGCCGTTTGATTCGCTACTTTTTTAGCGGTTTCTTGTGCTGTTGTTTGTGCTGCTGCTATGGCTGAGTTTTGTGAAAATTGTAAAACCATAGCTTGTTGCTCTGCTGGTAAAGCCTTATAATTAGCATTTGCTTCTAATCCTGCTTTTACATTGGCTGCTATTTGTTGTTTTTGTGCTTGTGTCAAAGTCAACTCTGCTACTTGACTAACAGCTTGGTTTCCAATTTGGGCTTTTTGTGTGTCTGATAGATTTGCCACTTGTTTTGCTTTTTCTCCAATTGCATTTAATGTGGTTTGGTCTAAGGCTTCACTTTTGTCATTTACTAATTGCTTCGTTGCTTTTGCTACTTCTGCTTTTATTTGTTTCGCTCCTTGATACGCTGTATCGGTTCCTTCTTTTAGCTCCTTTGTTCCTGATGCTAATTGCTTGGTTCCATCTACTAGTGACTGACTTCCTTCTTGTATTTGATTACTTGCCGTTTCTAATGTGTTTACTTGCTCATACATTTTATGGAATTGATTAAAAATGCTTAGGTCTTCTTCTTCTAAGACTTTTGGCGTGACAAAAGTAATAATATTTCCACATTCAAAGTTTTCTGTATCCATAGTAATTTCAATATTATTTGGTATTTCTATATCAGATGGGTTAACCTTTAAACTCTCTTGTAATCCAGGCAATGCTATTCCCACTGCTATACTTTTGCTTCCATCATTGATAATTTTTCCACTTGATATTTCTATATTTTTGTTATTATCATTTTGTAAAATGGTTCCTGCAACCACTACAAAAGGAGTATACATTTTTTGGTTCTGTCCATTCATATTTACAAGGTGTTCTTCTTTATTCCTATATTGTATTGTTATTTTTACATGACCTGATTTTCCTAATATTTCTTCTGCTTTTACTTCTTTTCCGTCTAATTCGTATTTCATTTTACATTCAATTGGTAATTCTTTTTGGCTTTCTCCTTGATAATAAATATCTTTTTTATCAGCTTTCCATATTAATGAATTTCCTTCTTGTGTAAATTCTTCTTCTCCATTTGTGTTTTTAATATTAAATAAATCTGTTATATCATGGATTTCTTCTGATTTTTCCTTGTTTTCAAGATGAGTACTGACTAAGGTTTGATACGTTTTTCCTTCACTATCTAGTTTAGAATAGACTGTTTCCTCTTTTGTAAAAGCAAAGACTGGTAACGTGTAACTACACATAGTGCTTAATAAGGCACATGAAATTATTTTAGTTTTTATTTTTGATTTCATTTTCATTCCTTCTTTCTTTTTCATTTCATCTTACTCGTTGTTTTACAAATCAATTTATCAAATACCATTAAAAATGCTGGTAATACAGTAATAACCACAATCATACTAATAATAGCTCCCCTTGCCATTAGCGTACATAATGAGCTAATCATTTCTATTTTAGAATAACCTCCTACTCCAAAGGTTGCCCCAAAAAAGCATAATCCACTAACGACAATGGAACTAATCGAACTTCCCAGTGCTTCCTCTACCGCTTCTTTTCTCTCTTTTCCTTCTTTTCTATTGCCAATATATTTTGTGGTAATTAATATGGCATAATCTATAGTAGCTCCTAACTGTATGGTTCCAATTACAATAGAAGCAACAAATGGCAGAGTTGTGTTTGTGTAGAATGGTATTCCCATATTGATAAATATAGCAAATTCTATCACTGCAATTAAAATAATTGGCAATGAAATGGATTTTAATACGATTATCATTAATATAAATATAACACCGATGGATACCACATTAACACTATTAAAATCATGATTGCTTATTTCTACTAAGTCCTTCATGAGCGGTCCTTCTCCCGCTAATATGGCTTTTTCATCATATTGTTTTATCATGCTATTTAATGTTGCAATTTGATTGTTTAATTCATCGGTTGCCATTTCATATTTTGAATTAATGATTATCATTTGGTAGTTATCATTTTCAAATACCGATTTGATATCTTCTGGTAAAATAGCTTCTGGCATTAATCCTGCTATTTTTGAATAGCCCAGTGTCCATTCAATTCCTTCTACTTCTTCTATTTTATCTAACATTTCATTTACTTTATAATCTGGTATGTCTTTATCTACTAATAATACTTGTGCTGATACAACATTAAATTTTTCTTGTAAGGTATTATTGGCTTCTACACTTTTTAGGGTTGCTGGTAAGGATTTATCTAGGTTATAATATACTTCTGTATGATGATATCCATAAAACGCTATTGGTAAGATAATAACGAATAGTACTATAATTGCTTTATAATGTTTCATATTAAAGTTTTTAATTCTTTCAAATCTTGGTAAGATTTCTTTATGTTTTGTTTTTTCTATCCATTTGTCAAAGGTTAGTATCATTGCTGGTAAAACAGTTATTACACAGATAACACCTAACAATACTCCTTTTGCCATTACAATTCCTATATCTTTTCCTAGTGTTAAGTCCATACTACAAAGTGCTAAAAATCCAGCAATTGTAGTTAATGAACTTCCTATAACAGATACCATTGTTTTGCTAATGGCATGTGCCATCGCTTCATTTTTGTTTGACTTATTTTTTTGTTCCTCCTTATAACTGTGATATAAGAAAATAGCAAAGTCCATTGTTACGCCCAGTTGAAGTACGGCACTAATTGCTTTGGTAATATAAGATATTTCTCCCAAGAAAATATTGCTTCCCATGTTATATAATATAGCAATTCCTATGTTTAATAATAAAAATATAGGTGCTGCATAAGAGTCTAATGCTAATTGCAATATGATAATACATAGTACTACTGCTATGATTACATAGATAGCAATTTCAGAGTTGGCTAAATTTCTTGTATCCAATACAGTAGCTGACATTCCACTTATTTTACATTGCTCATTTGTTATCTCTCTTAATGTTTCAATTGTTTCCATTGTCTTGTCTGATGATATACTATCTTTAAAGGTAGCTAATAATATGGTATATCCTTCTTTATAAATTTTATCTTTTATTTCTTCTGGTATCATTTCTATTGGTATACTGGTTCCTATTACATCTGCTATTCCAATGACTTTTTCTACATTATCTATTTCTTTCATCTTATCTTCTAATTGCAAAATCTCTTTTGTTGGCATGTTTTCTAACACAATCATTGAAAATGCACCCATGTTAAATTCTTCTGATAGGATATTTTCTCCTTGAATAGTTTCAATATCTTCGGGTAAATAAACTAAAATATCATAGTTGATTCTTGTTAGTTTCATTCCTATTATGGATGGTATTAACAAAAGAAGTGCTACGATTAATATTGTCTTTTTATGCTTACATACAAATTCTCCAAATTTAAGCATCTAACTTTCCTTCCTTTCTTTTTTAATGGCTATTTAAGTAAAAAAGCTATTATTGTTTCAAAATGACCGTTGGTCACTTTTAATATTATATTACTTTTCTGACCATTGGTCAATACTTTTTATATTTTTATTGCTTATTTTTTCATTTTATGCCATAATAGATTTATCAATTAGTGGAGGATTGCTATGGGAATTATGGAGCAAAAAACAGACAAAGAAACTAGATTATTAGAAACGGCTTTTAAGTTATTTACAGAAAAGGGAATTAAAAGTACTTCCATTCAAGATATTGTGGATAATGCTAAAGTAGCAAAAGGTACCTTTTATTTGTATTTTAAAGATAAATATGAAATTCGTGATGTTCTAATCACAAAAAAATCAGAAAAATTATTTTCAGAAGCTTTATCAAAAATGCGAAAAAACTATATTCAAAATTTTTCTGACCAAATTATTTTTATTATCAATTATGTGATTGATGAGCTAATAAAAAATCCGCTTCTTTTAAAATTCATCTCTAAGAATTTATCTTGGGGTGTTTATAATGAAACACTTCTAAGATTATATGATAGGCAAGAAGCAAAAGAAGACGGTTTATATTCTTTATTTTTAAAAGGAGTTGAAGAAAATCATATTGCCTTAAAAAATCCTAAAGTCACTTTATTTATGATTATAGAATTAGTAAGTTCAACCTGTTTTGATTCTATTTTGTATCAAAATCCTTTACCAATTCAAGAATATAAGCCTTATCTGTATGACACCATACGAAGTTTTTTAAATAAATAAGGATTTGGGGACGGCCCCAAAATCCTTATTTCTTTTATTCTATATCATATTATTTTTATTCTTTCCATATATTAGTATGGGGTGGATTCTTTTGCTAATAAAATCTTTTAAAATAAATAGAAAATTAATTATTTTTATCCTTGTTTTCATTATTTTATTATCTAGTATGATTTCCTTTTATTTTCTGACTATCGCTACTGCAAATAGTGAAAAAGAAGAAGAAAAAAAGGATTTTATTAAGTGGGTAGATTTTAATGTTTCTGCTGAAGCTTTAAATTTAACTGCTAAATTAGATATCGATTCTCATAATAAAAATGAAAAGGTAATTTATAATTGGATTGAATTGCTGGCTTATTTATCTTGTAAAAATGGGGGGAATTTCAAAAATTTTAGTGCACAAGATTTGAATAGCTTAGTCGAAAAACTAAAAAACGGTCAAACCATACAAGAATTAACACAAGATATGAAGTTTTATGACTATTATTATGAGAGTTATTCTGCTGTTTTAGGAGGTTTTATTGGCAATTATTCCATTGAAGTTCCCAATGAAGATTGTACGAAGTCCTATCAAGAAAAATACGGGTTGAAGGCTTTTCTTCCAATTGCTAAAAATTATTCTTTTAGTCATTATGATGATTTTGGAAATTCTAGGTCTTATGGTTTCAAAAGAACACATTTAGGAAATGACTTGATGGGTAGTATTGGTACTCCTATTATTGCTGTAGAATCTGGAATTGTTGAGAATTTAGGATGGAATCAGTATGGTGGTTGGCGAATTGGCATTCGAAGTTTTGATACAAAAAGATATTATTATTATGCGCATCTAAGAAAAGACCATCCTTATGTTCAAGGATTAGAAGAAGGTATGACAGTTAAAGCTGGTGATGTAATTGGTTATCTTGGTATGACTGGTTATAGTACAAAAGAAAATGTAAATAACATTAATGTTCCCCATTTGCATTTTGGTATGCAATTAATTTTTGATGAATCACAGGTGGATAGTCCTAATGAAATTTGGATTGATGTTTATCAGATTATAGAATTTTTACAGAAAAACCGTTCTGAAGTTTATAAAATGAATCAGGAAACAAAAGATTATGGACGTAAGTTTGATTTTTTGGAAAATAGTTTAATGGAATAGAAAAAACTAGATTGAAAAAAATAAGGATTTGGGGGCCGTCCCTCAATCCTTATTTCTTACCTAAAACAAGTTTTATTTCTTTGTTTATTTTTCCTCTTGTTACCTTAAGGATTACTTCATCGTTGGGCTTTTTCGTATAGATATATTGTCTTAAATCATTCATGGTATTAAGGGCTGTATTATCTATACTAGTAATAATATCTGCTTCTTTTAATTCGGTATTATCTGCTGGTCCATTTTTAGTAATTTGAGCAACATAGATTCCTTTTTCAAAATTGATAGTTGAATTTGAACTTAAATAGGGTATTACTTG
Source organism: uncultured Clostridium sp. (assembly GCA_947426875.1). Taxonomy (GTDB): domain Bacteria; phylum Bacillota; class Clostridia; order TANB77; family CAG-508; genus CAG-269. The sequence goes on along the minus strand of CANEFU010000024.1, from coordinate 1,021 downwards.
TTTGTCGTAAGCATAAATCCCAATGGTTGCTTCTTCAAATCCTCCTGTATTTTTAAACCCTTCAATAATTGGTTTAATGATATTAATTGGAACAGCAAATCCTATTCCTTCGGCTGATGATATTTTTACAGTATTAATTCCAATTACTTCTCCATTAGGATAAATTAAAGGACCTCCACTATTGCCTGGATTAATGGTTGCATCTGTTTGTATTAAATCTGTCATATAAGATGATTTGTCCGTTTCTTCAATTTTTATCGTTCTATTTTTAGCACTGATAATTCCTGATGTTACGGTTCTTCTAAATTCAAATCCGAATAGGATTGCCGAATGGCATATACTGTTTCTCCTACTCGAATTTGACTAGAATCTCCTAAATTTATATATTCTAAATTTTTTGCATTTATTTTCGTAATAGATAAATCTAAATCAGAATCACTCCATACAACGGTACCATCATAGTTATTTCCATTTTCTAATGTAACGTAACATTTACTATATTTTGCTCCTGTTACATGCTCATTACTTAGTATATAACCATTTTCTGTTACAATCATTCCTGTTCCTAATCCTAATTCACTTTCTGTACTTTTGGATAAAATACTATGTCCTGCACTTTTTAACTTTGAAATTCCTACTATCTTTCTTGTCGTTTCTTCTATCATATCTGCTACTTTTTTGCTTTCTTGTTGTGCTTCTTCCACAATTTGTGTGTCTGGTGTGGATAATGTTCTTGTCGTTTCATAGTTCGATGGATTTATTTCTATGCTATTGTATGTAGTATATAAGTAGAAACTAAATATCCATAAAAGAATTGCTATGATGGCTCCTGTTATAATTACTTTTTTGGGATTACTTTTTTTCTTTTTTCTTTTCAATTTTTCCACCTCAAAATTAGTATTTCCCATTTTTAGATTTTTAAACTTTTTTTACTTTTTACTAGCTAGCAGATTTAAGTTGCCGAAGATTCCGAGTTTAACGGTTGCCAAAGGGGTTGTCAATCATTCCGGGTTTAAATGGC
>CANEFU010000023.1 GCA_947426875.1 uncultured Clostridium sp. | reverse complement strand
GAGCAAGTTTAGTTGTTTCACCTAGTTCTTTGACCTTAAATTGGCAAAATGAAGCAAAAAAGTTTGCACAAGAATTGAAGACATTAGTAATAAGAGGAAGCTTAGCAGAAAGAAAAAGACAAATTGAAGAAATGGACCAATATGATTTAGTCATCACATCTTATGACCTCTTAAAAAGAGATATTGATTTATATTTACAAAAAGATTATACATTTCGTTATGTGATAGCAGATGAGGCACAATACCTAAAAAATAGTAGTACACAGAATGCGAAATCAATCAAAAAAATAAAAGCAGATACCTGTTATGCACTAACAGGAACACCAATTGAAAATTCGTTAGCAGAATTGTGGTCCATTTTTGACTTTATCATGCCAGGTTATTTATTTACCTATAAAAAATTCAAAGCTATGTATGAAACACCAATTGTGAAAGAAGAAAGTCAAGAAACCATGGCAAAATTAAGAATGCTAATAGAACCATTTATTTTAAGGAGAAACAAAAAAGAAGTATTAACAGAATTACCAGATAAAACCATAACAGTATTAAACAATGAAATGGGAGAAGAGCAAAGAAATATCTATCTAAGTTATTTAGCCCAAGCTAAAAAGGAAATAGCAGAAGAAATAGAAATAAGTGGATATGAAAGAAGTCAAATGCAAATATTAGCAGCACTAACAAGACTAAGACAAATATGTTGTCATCCAGGTTTATTTATGGAAGATTATAAAGAAGGAAGTAGCAAATTAGAGCAATGTATAGAAGTCGTGCAAGATGCTGTTAATAGCGGACACAAGATTTTATTATTTTCTGGATATACCTCTATGTTTGAAATCATAGAAAAAGAATTAAAACAACGAAATATTCAGTATTTTAAATTAACAGGAAGTACCAAAATAGAAGAAAGAATCAAATTAGTAGATGAATTCAACGAAAATCCAGAAATAAAAGTATTCTTAATATCACTAAAAGCAGGAGGAACAGGACTAAACTTAACAGGAGCCGATATGGTCATACACTACGACCCATGGTGGAACCTATCCACGGAAAACCAAGCAACCGATAGAGCATACAGAATAGGACAAAAAAATAACGTGCAAGTATATAAATTAATCACCAAAAATACCATAGAAGAAAAAATCTATGAACTACAACAAAAAAAGGCAGAATTAGTAGACAACATGCTTAGCACCAAAACATCATTTATCAACAAGCTATCAAAAGAAGAAATTATGAATTTATTTGGCTGAAACAATAAGGGACAGTCTTAATTTGTATCACGTTTTGAGTCGAATTAAGTCAAAAAATGAGACAAAAGGGATAAAGCAAAAGTGAGATACTTTAGACTTGTCCCCTTGTCTCTTTTTTTAAAAGGTCGAAACTAAAAAAGTCATGATGTTGGCAAATTTAAGAAAATATGTTATAATGAGTAAAATTCCGAAAGGAATAAAGCAACCAAAAACATTAACATTCAACCCTAAAAGAGGAGGAAAAACAGCATGAAACACGTAAAAACAATTAGCAATCGAACTTTCAACGACACCTTACATAAGGGAGGATGCGGCGAGTGCCAGACGTCGTGCCAGTCGGCATGCAAAACGTCTTGCACCGTAGGAAACCAGAACTGTGAAAAAGAACGTGAAAAAGCATAGGTCTGGAGCGGGTAGGGAGGTTCTTCCTACCCATTTAAAATGCAAGGAAAGCGAACTAACACATAAAAAATGAAGAGTTTCAGGAAAAAACGTTAAAAAAATGAATTTTTTTACTTTTTTATGGATTAAGGCAAAAAATATGATAAAATACAAAACAAGTGGAGCAGAGACAATTAAAATTGAGCTTTAAAGAAGGGATAAAATTAAAAATGAAAGATTATATAACTATAATAGGAGGAGGCTTAGCAGGTTGCGAAGCTGCCTATCAAATTGCTAAAAAGAAGATAAAAGTAAAATTATATGAAATGAAGCCATTTCAATTTTCACCAGCCCATAGTAACCAAGATTTAGCTGAAATTGTATGTAGCAATTCTTTTAAATCAAATTTATTAACCAATGCCTGTGGTTTATTAAAAGAAGAATTAAGAAGATTAGATTCTTTATTAATTCGTATAGCAGATGAAACAAGAGTACCAGCAGGACAAGCGTTGGCGGTAGATAGAGATGCTTTTGCACAAAAAGTAACAAAAGAAATAACACAAAATCCATATATTGAAGTAATTCATAAAGAAGTTAGTGATATAAGAGAAATGCTAAAAGAAGGAATTGTTATTATAGCGACTGGTCCTTTGACTTCAGATGGATTAGCGAATCAAATTCAAGAATTAACAGGTCAAGACAAATTATATTTTTATGATGCAGCAGCACCCATTTTAGAAAAGGACAGTATTAATTTTGACATTGCTTTTTATGGGAACCGTTATAGTCAAGAAAAGAAAAAAGAGGAAACAGAAGAGCAATGGAAACAAAGGTTAGCTAAACAGGAAAGAGAAGAACAGAGTTACATTAACCTTCCAATGGAAAAGGAAGAATATGAAACATTCTGGAAGGAATTAGTAGAAGCAGAGGTTGTAACTTTACATGAATTTGAAAAAAGAGAAATTTTTGAAGGATGTATGCCGATTGAAGTTATGGCTAAAAGAGGAATGGATACTTTGCGTTTTGGCCCATTGAAGCCAGTAGGATTTGATGACCCAAGAACAGCAAGAAGACCTTATGCAGTAGTCCAACTAAGACAAGATGACAAAAAAGCAAGTTTGTATAATATGGTAGGTTTTCAAACTAACCTAAAATATGGAGAGCAAAAAAGAATATTTAGTAAAATACCAGGATTAGAGAAGGCTGAATTTGTTAAATATGGTGTAATGCATAGAAATACTTATATAAATGCAAGTCAATTATTAAAAGAAACCTATCAACTGAAAGCAATACCAAACCTATACTTTGCTGGACAAATAACAGGAGTAGAAGGCTATGTAGAATCAATATCCTCTGGACTAGTAGCAGGATTAAATGCTAGTGATGATTTTGGGGACGGAGGAAAAAATCATTGTTTTTCAGAATATACGGTAATAGGAGCTTTGGCAAAATATATTTCAACTCCTAATGATAAGTTTCAACCAATGAATGCTAATTTTGGTATTTTACCAGAGCTAGAAGGAAAAAGAATTAGGGATAAGAAATTGAGATATACAAAGTTGGCAGAAAGAAGTTTGGAAAACCTAGATAAAAAATGAGCAGATACAGATAATGTATTTGCTTATTTTTGTAGAGGAAAATGTTACAAATATTACCAAGACGTGTCATTTTTATTAAATTTTACTTAAATTTACATAAAAATGTTGCACTTTTTAGAAAGTTATGTTAAAATGTAATAGAATGTTATAAAAAGGGGAAATTGTAATGACCGATAATCAAATTGAGAGAATCGCCAATGCAGAATATTATGGCGATAAACAATTAGCCCATGATTATAAAATTGCATTAAAAAGAATAAAAGGGATGATTTTTGAGAAAGACTTTGAATATAAGGATCCAGATACTCGGTATGAAAAGAACTGGGAAATGCCAATATCTCTTAGAATACGATAATAGAGAACAAGATTTAGAAACGTTAGGAATAAGAGAATTTCCAGAAAGACTAGAAAGATATACTAGAGCCAGGGCGGGAGATATAAGCGGATATACAGAAGCAACGACGCAAATGGATGAAGATAAACAGTATTTAGACACTTACAATGGAAAATACAATCATTTTGACACAACTCAGAAAAATCTCATGACCCTAGGAGCATGGGGAGAAAAAAGACCATATTATCAAATGCAAAAAGGACAAATAGTAAGAAATGGACTAAGAGCAGTAGGAAACTTAGGAAAACTTATAAGAAACTATACTTTTAGACCAGTATATGGCACCATTGGTAAACATGTAGTTGCACCGATACATAGCAAATTACAAGACAAAGATGAAATGGGAATGTATAAAAGCAGACCATTACATCGTTATGAAGCAAGAAAAGAATATTTTGCTGGCGAAGGAAACAATTTTTTTATGTCCAGAATAAAAGCAATTACACATCGAAAGCAAGCGAATGAAGCGATTGTGCAACGTAGAATACAACAAATAAAACTAGCTGAACAAGGAATTACGAGTCATGCCGATAAAACAACACAATATAGAAATGAAATTGAAAGATTAAGAAGTGAAAATCAATTTTTAAGAAGTCGTGATACGAGAATAAAAACTAGATATAGTGAATGGGAAGGTATGGAAAAACAAGCACAAAAGAATCGAGAACAAATAGAAACCTACCAGCAACTTTTAGATAGTGAATTAAAGGCAAGAGATGTTCTGGGAGGAGAAGCAATCAGTGACAGGGCTCATACGAGAGCTAATAAAGCAAAGATAACAGGAATTACTACACTTGCCAATCTAGGAATCGGAATAGGGGTAAAAAGGTTAACAGGACATCTTGCTAGCAATATACAATATGCTAAAACAATGGCAGGCTCTAATGTAAGACTTGATAGCATAAAGATAGAAGATATATGGCAATGTGTGAAGGAAGATAGAATAAAGGAATTAACATTGGAAGATTTTATGACAGTATCACCTGGGAAGCAGAAAGTACCATTACAATATGCTGTAAACTATGGATTAGAAAAGAACTTTTCTGTCGATGCAATCAATGTTCCAAGAGGTATAACATTTGAAACACCAAAAGGAGTTATTGTTTCAATGGCAGACGGAAAAGGTTTTGATATTAACGGATATGCAGATTTTCTAACAGATAAACCATTAAGTCCAGAAGATAATGTCTGGGATACTTTAGCCAATTTGTTTAACAAAGCTGGCATACGTGAAAATGAAACAGGAGAAAACATATGGGAATGGTTTAAAGGACTGACATCAGAAGAGCGAAAAGAATTTATATCTAAAATTGATATCACAGTAGGAAAATCACGAGAAGGTATGCCACTTGGACATTTAGATGGAAGTTTGAGCAGTGTTAATAATATTATAGAAGATACTACTAGATAGTAATAAATGCAGAAGATAAAGAAAGGAGAGATATATATGGAAAATCAATATGAAGAGGTTTTAAAATTATTACAAGAATTAGAAGAGGGAATGACACCAGAAACACTTAAAAATTTAACAACAGAAGAAATGTGCTATGTGATAGAACAAATGGCACAGATAAAAGGAAAAATAGCTGTTTTAAAAGATGACGAAGAAAAAGAAAATGAGGAGGAGTAGAATATGAATTTTGAGGAAATAAAACGAAAATTAGAGGAAATAAACAGAAGAATGGACCGATATTCAGTACAACAATTGAATGATGAGTTCAATAAAGTTTATGAAGAAGCAAAAGGAAGTGCTGTTTTTGGCCAAGATTTAAAAAACACTATGAATGAAATTATGGATGTTAACAAAGGAGCAGTAGCTAAAGGAAATAAAGGTACTTTGACAAAAGAACAAATGGATGCATTAGAAGAAAAATTAGGAACAATAAACAATGCGATGAAAGAAGCAAAAGAATTAAGAGACAATAGTGAGATTGATAAAATTGATGATTATATGGGACAAAAAATAGAAGAGAATGAAGAAGCAAAAGAACTATACAAAGAAGAAAATAACGGATTAAAAGCACAAAAAGTAAAATTAGACCCAATATATGATAAATATCAAGTCAATAAAAATGCTGAGGAAGTTGCCCAAAAGATAGCAAAAATCATGGGAGAAATGTCATCTCAATTTGACAGAATAGCAAATAGTCAAGACCCTGAAGAGCAAAAAGAAGCTAGAGAAGAAATTCAAGAACATGGTGCAGAAGCATCTAACTTATTAAAACAAGATGCTGTAAAAGGTAAATTAGAAAAATATAGTACATTTTTTGATTCCAATCCAGCAACATGGCAAAAAAATGATGTTATGACGATTGGACGTGAAGCTGTAATCGCTGGACAAGATTATAAGCAAAAGAAAGATGTTTGTGAGCAAGATTTTGAAGCTAAAATCACACAAGTTCCAGATAAATACAAATATACATCAGTAGAAACAAAATTAGAAAGCATCAACAACGAATACAAAGGTGTAGACCAAAAATGGAAAGCTTTAGGTGGAGAAATTGATAAAAATCGTAACAAAATAAAAGAATTAGATGGACAAAACAAAACTTATAGAGAATATGCAGAAAATATAAAAGATAGAGAAATTTTAGAAGAACAACAATTATATTCTGATGAAGAGTTAGGACAATTTTTAAACGAAAATGGAAGCTTAGATGCCCAAATTAATGCTGATGCGGAAGTACAAAATGTTGAGAAACAGAGAGAAAATGCTACTAACATGTTAGCTTCTTATGAAGGAACATTACCAAAAGAAGTAGATAAAGATGAGGTTATTGAGTGGAAAAGACAAGAGTATTGGAAAAAGAAGACCAATAAAGCCAATAAACGATTAAATAGAATTAATAAAAAAAGACGTGAATGGAACATGGAAGAGGCTACCATGGAAGACCTTATCCATAATACAGAAAAAATTCAAGAAGTAAATTATAATGGACTCATCAGAAAATTCCAAACTATAGATGAACATAGATTTAATAGTGTTAAGATACCGTTAATAGGAAGAGCTTTTAGAAATCGTTATGCAAAACAATACTTAAATTATCAAAAAGCACAATACAGAAACAAGGTAGCAAATTTAGTAGAAAAATCACAAGGTATGCGTAAAGGAAAAGGGAAAGAGTTTGTACAAGCCTATAGAGAAAATATTTCTGCTAATCACGATATTATTCAAAAAAATATAGATGCAACAGCAAGACAAATGTATGGACAAAATATGGAAAAGGGAGATAGATAATCCTAAAAATCTATTGACTTATTAAAAAAAACATGATACAATATAAACCGTTATGATAGATTGCATGAAATGTGCAATTCCGTAGCGGTTTATTCTTTTGAGTAAAACCTTTCAAAAGAATAAAAAATCCAAAAACAGGAGGTGAAATTTAAGTGCCAACAATTAATCAATTAGTAAGAAAAGGAAGAAAAACAGGAGTAACAAAATCAACAGCACCAGCTCTTCAACATGGATGGAACTCTAAAAACAAAAAATTAACAAACAACAGAGCTCCACAAAAAAGAGGTGTATGTACTGTCGTAAAAACAGTTACCCCTAAAAAGCCAAACTCAGCATTAAGAAAAGTTGCCAGAGTTAGACTTTCTAATGGTTATGAAGTTACATCTTATATCCCAGGTATAGGACATAACTTACAAGAACACAGTGTTGTATTAATTAGAGGTGGTAGGGTAAAAGACCTTCCAGGTGTTAGATACCATATCATTAGAGGAACATTAGATACAGCAGGTGTTAAAGATAGAATGCAAGCGCGTTCGAAATATGGAGCTAAACGCCCTAAAAAATAAAATCGATTAAATCAGGCGTCTTGCACATTTTCGATATTTATTCCAAACTTCGACGTACTTATGTACGCCTTCAGCTTGTAATAAATTTCAAAAATGCACAATATACCTAATTTACTCAATTTTAAAAAAAATAAAATAGTAGTGCTTGTTATTTTATCTAAAGTTTAAGGTACTTAAATTTTGAATAGATAAATAAGTGCTATGCGCAAGAAAGAAAAAATTTCTTGAGAGTACCTAGATGTTTTCTAAATAAAACATCAAATCAAAATTAAGGAGGGAAGAATAGTGCCAAGAAAAGGATATGTAGCAAAAAGAGAAGTATTACCAGACCCAATTTATAATAGCAAAGTTGTTACAAAATTAATCAACAATATTATGCTAGACGGTAAAAAATCAGTGGATCAAAAAATAGTATATGATGCATTTGATATTATTAAAGAAAAAGAAGGAAAAAATCCTTTAGAAGTATTTGAAGCAGCATTAGAAAATGTAATGCCAGTACTTGAAGTAAAAGCAAGAAGAGTAGGTGGAGCAACTTACCAAGTTCCATTAGAAATTAGACCAGAAAGAAGACAAACTTTAGGTTTAAGATGGATTGTAACTTATGCTAGAAACAGAAATGAAAAAACAATGGCTGAAAAATTAGCTGGTGAATTAATGGATGCTGTAGCTGGAAACGGTGGAGCATTTAAGAAAAAAGAAGATACCCATAGAATGGCTGAAGCAAATAAGGCTTTTGCTCACTACAAATGGTAAAATTTTAATTAAAAACAATAATTTACACATTTTCGTTATTGATTTCAAACTTCGACGTACCATTGTACGCCTTCAGCTTGCAATCAATATCAAAAATGCACATCTTATCACTTTTAATTAAAATTTAAATTGAAAAAAACAAATAATAAAATTTAATAAATTGGAATTTTAGCTAGGAAAACGAACAAAAACATTTGAAATAATACATGTGTATATTGAAAATATTTTTGTGAAGTTTGACAACGATAGAAACTAATTTAGTAAATTTTACAACCGAAAGGGGGAAATATAGAAAATGGCAGGAAGAGCATACCCATTAGAAAGAACTAGAAATATAGGAATTATGGCACACATCGATGCCGGAAAAACAACAACAACAGAAAGAATTTTATTCTATACAGGAAAAACACATAAAATAGGAGAAGTTCATGATGGTGGTGCCACCATGGACTGGATGGCACAAGAACAAGAAAGAGGTATTACTATTACATCTGCTTGTACAACTTGTTTCTGGAACAATAATAGAATCAATATTATTGATACCCCAGGACACGTTGACTTTACAGTAGAAGTACAAAGATCTCTAAAAGTTCTTGACGGAGCAGTAACCGTTTTAGCTGCCAAAGGTGGTGTTCAACCACAAACAGAAACAGTTTGGAGACAAGCTGATAAATACAGTGTACCAAGAATGGTATATGTTAATAAAATGGATATCACAGGAGCTAACTTCATGCTTTGCGTTGACCAATTAAAAAATAGATTAAAAGCAAACGCAGTTCCAATTCAATTACCAATTGGAGCAGAAGATAACTTCAAAGGAATTGTAGACTTAATCAAAATGAGAGCTTTCCTACATAAAGATGATTTAGGAAAAGAAATTGAAGAAGCAGACATTCCTGATGATATGAAAGAATTAGCAGAAGAATATCATAATAAAATGATAGAATCTGTTGCAGAACAAGATGAAGAATTAATGATGAAATATTTAGAAGGTGAAGAACTTTCAATGGAAGAAATCAAAAAAGGATTACGTGTAGGAACTATTAATAACTCAATTGTTCCAGTAACCTGTGGTTCTTCATACAAAAACAAAGGAGTTCAAGAGCTATTAGATGCTATTATCGATTATATGCCAGCTCCAACCGATATCGCACATATCAAAGGAGAAACATTAGATGGAGAACCAACAGAAGCAAAAACTTCTGATAGTGAACCATTTGCAGCATTAGCATTTAAAATTGCAACAGACCCATTTGTTGGAAAATTATGTTTCTTTAGAGTTTATTCAGGAACATTAGAATCAGGTTCAACCGTATTAAACTCTAGTAAAGATAAAAAAGAAAGAATCGGAAGAATTCTTCAAATGCACTCAAACCATAGAGAAGATATTGATAAAGTTTATGCAGGAGATATTGCTGCAGCAGTAGGAATGAAAGATGTTACAACAGGAAACACACTATGTGACCCAGACCATCCAATCATTCTAGAATCTATGGAATTCCCAGAGCCAGTTATCGATATCGCAATTGAGCCAAAAGATAAGGCGGCTCAAGAAAAAATGGGAATTGCTTTAGGAAAATTAGCAGAAGAAGACCCAACTTTTAAAGCTTATACCAACCAAGAAACAGGACAAACCATTATCGCAGGTATGGGTGAATTACACTTAGACATTATCGTAGACAGATTAAAAAGAGAATTTAAAGTAGAATGTAATGTAGGTAAACCACAAGTTTCTTACAAAGAAACCATTCGAAATAAAGTTAAAGTACAAGGTAAATTCATTCGTCAATCTGGTGGTAAAGGACAATATGGTGACGTTTGGTTTGAAATGGAACCATTAGAGCCAGGTACAGGAATCCAATTCGAAAGTAAAATCGTTGGTGGAGCTGTTCCAAAAGAATATATCAAACCAATTGAACAAGGTATGAGAGAAGCCGCTGAAAGTGGAGTTTTAGCTGGTTACCCAGTAATTGACTTCAAAGCTACGTTAGTAGATGGTTCTTACCATGAAGTTGACTCTTCAGAAATGGCGTTCAAAATTGCTGCATCTATGGCTTTCAAAGAAGGATGTAAACAAGCAAAAGCTGTTATCCTAGAACCAATTATGAAAGTTGAAATAACAGTTCCAGAAGAATACATGGGAGATGTTATTG
>CANEFU010000022.1 GCA_947426875.1 uncultured Clostridium sp. | reverse complement strand
GCACCTTTTTGTGCCATTAGGGACACATCTCTATATTTTAAAAACCAATAGAAAGAATAAATAATAGATGTGTCCCCAATTGCACAAAAAGGTGCAAAAAGAAACGTCCCCAATGAGAAAGGAAAGCGTATGAAGAAACGAAATTATAGAAAAATAGATAAGATATTAGAACTACCGCAAGAGGTTTGTTCGAATATTCCGAAAACTATTATAACTGGTTTTGATGAAATGATTATCGAAAATTTTAAAGGGATACTAGAGTATGAAGAATTTTTTGTTAAAATCAATACTCATATTGGTATTATTAATATCAATGGTTTTAATTTAAATTTAGAAAATATGACAAATGATGATATTAAGGTGACAGGAAGAATCGATAGTATAGATATTGAAAGAACAGTAGATTAATAAAATGGAGAGGACTTAAATAGTATGATGATAAAGATATTATTTAGCTATATAATGGGATATGTAGGAATTACGATAGAAGGATATTATATAGAGAGATTTATTAATATGTGTCGAAGTAATAAAGTAGCTATTTGGCATTTAAAAAGAGAGAAAGAAATACATCTGGATTTTAGAGTTGGAATTCATGATTTTAAAAAAGTTTGTAAAATAGCCAAAAAGACAAAATGTAAGTTGAAAATCAACCATAAAAAGGGACTTCCTTTTTTAGCACATCGCTACAAAAAAAGGAAAATCTTTTTTGCTTTATTAATTATGATTTTATTTTTGACATTGTTATCCTCTCATTTTGTATGGAATGTGGATATTAGAGAAGAAAATGGACAAAATTTGGAAAACATAGCAAGAGATATAGAAGAAGCAGGCTTAAAAACAGGAAAATTAAAATCTAAAATCAATACCAAAGAAATTATTAATAAGATTAGGCTAGAAAGAAGCGATATTGCTTGGATGGGGATTGAGCTAAAAGGAACGAATGCCATTGTGAAGGTAGTTAAGGCAGATGAGAAACCAGAAATTATAAATGAGGAAGAATATTGTAGTATTGTTTCTGATAAAGTTGGAATTATAACAAAAATGAATGCACAAACAGGAACAGCCAATGTAAAAGTAGGAGATACAGTCAATAAAGGAGATATCCTAATTAATGGCTGGATGGAAGGGAAATATACAGGAATTCGATACGTTCATGCCAAAGGCGAAGTGCAAGCAAAGGTATGGTATACCAAATATAAAAATATACCGTATCATGTTACGGAAAGAGAAGAAACGGGAAATTGCGAAAATAAATACACAATAAAATTTAATAATTTTAAAATAAATTTGCATAAAGGGGTTTCAAAATTTAAAATTTATGATACAATAGAAACGGAAAACAAAATGAAATTATTTTCAGACTTTTATTTACCAATTTCAATTCTAAAAACAACGTATAAAGAGCTAGAAGAAAAGCAAAAAGATTACGAAATGGAAGAAGCAAAAAACTTAGGGATACAACAATTACAAGAGGAACTAGAAAGAGAAATTGAAGAGAAAGAAACAATTGTAGGCAGAAATATTAATACTTATGAAAAGGAAGGAAGTATTGATGTTTATGTTACATATGAAGTTTTAGAAAATATAGGGACAAATGAAAAACTTGTTTTTTGAAAGGAAGAGAGTTTGAATGGAAGAAAGAAGCCTTAGAATAACTGGTGCAGATAAAACATTTTTTAATAAAATAACAAAAACTTTAACCAAAATATTAATTCCGACTAAAATAGGAATTAATGGAATGCTAATTTCTATAAAAAGAAATAATGTCATGAAAACATTTGAAAATTATATAAATAATGAAGAATATGATAATGAAGAACTAGAAAAGAAATATGATACAGCCTATGAAGCTTATTTAGGTTCACTTGATAAATATGTAATGGATTCCATTTACAAAAAAGTAAAAAATAATACAGCATCAGAATTTGAAAAAAATGCATTATCTAAATATTATGAAGTAACTAGTTTAAAAGAAAGTGAATACATCGAATATAAACACAGAAAACAAAAATACCTAATAGAACTAGACTATGAAGGAATTAAAGTAGAAGGAAAAGAGAAAATAATAGACAGGTATAATAAATTTTATCTAGCTAAGATGGACTCTTTATATAAAGCTATTTTAAAAAATTATTCGATTAAAGTAGCTGATAATACCAATAGTTATGATGCTACGAAAGAATGGATTTACACAAAAATCTTTTACACACTAGAAGATTATATTCAAAATATCTTATCTTTGAAGATAGAAACCAATGCGAATGAAAATGTAAAAGAAGTAGTTGCTGAATACGAAAAATATGAATCTTATACAGTAGGAAAATTAGATACGAGAGATAACATAGAAAAAAATATGGTTTTATTAGGAATTAGTAGAAAATTATTCACGCATAGTTTACCATTAGTAGTAGCAGAACAATGTTATGAAAAATTATTAAAAGATGCCAGAATATTAGTGCAAGATACCAAAATGGCAGGAAAAAGAGAAAGAGCATATTCTATGTTAATTAATTTAATGGAGGATTATAACATAAAATTATTATCAACAAAAGTATATTGGGATTCTCCTAAAAAAAGAGATGAGTATAAAGCGTTCTGGAATCGTTATCAACAAATTACCAAACTAAAAGAAACCGATTTTATTGAATATATTAAGCAGAAGGAAATATTATTTATCAAAAATGATATGCAAAAATTACAAGAAGGAAAAACCGATTATTCAAAAATCCTAAAGTATTATAAGAGAAAATTAATAGACTATGGTGTTATGAAACAAATCAGAAACTCTTATCAATCAAAAGGAAAATACATAAAAGTTAAGGAAGTTGCATAAATATGTATGAGATAATATATCAAAATGTAGAAGAAAAAAAAGAATATGAAGAAATAGTAAAGAAAGTACTAACACAGTGTTTTCAAGAAGAAAAACTAGAAAATGCTAAACTATCTATTACCATAACCATGACAACGCCAGAAAATATACAAAAAATTAATAAAGAATATAGAGGAATAGATAAAGCAACTGATGTGCTTTCTTTTCCTATGTTCGAAAAGGACGAGTTAGACGAGAAAATCCAAAACAAGAAATTCCTATATGAAGATATTTTAGGTGATGTTATTATTTCAATTGAAAAGGTAGAAGAGCAGGCAAAAGAATATGGACATAGTTTTGAAAGAGAATTAAGCTATATGTTAGTACACGGTTTTTATCATTTGATGGGATATGACCATATAGAGGAAGAAGATAAAAAAAGGATGAGACCGAAAGAAGAAAAAATACTAACAGAGCTAAAGATTGGAAGAGATTAGAAGGGAGAAAAGCATATGAAAAGTGAAAAAGGGCAAGCCGGAACAAAAATATTAGTGGCAATTTTGGTGATTTTAATCATTGTGGCAGGAGGAGTATTAGGCTATAAAATCATAAAAGATAAAGAAAATCAAGAAACAGCAGTATCAGAAGAAGGAACGATACAACCAAAAAAAGAAGAAAAGACAGTACAAATTTTCAAAGGAAATGATAGACCAATTGCTGTTATGATTGACAATCACAAAGATGCGTGGCCACAAGCAGGATTACAAAAAGCTTATATGGTATATGAAATTATAGCAGAAGGTGGAGAAACCAGATTAATGGCATTATTTAAAGGTGCAGAGGCTGAGAAAATAGGACCAGTAAGAAGTGCAAGACACTATTTCCTTGATTATGCTATGGAAAATGATGCAATTTATACTCACTTTGGTGAAAGTCCACAAGCAGACAGTGATATAAAAAAATATAGTGTAAATGAAATAGATGGAATAGCAGAAGATGGAACAACGTTTACTAGAGTAAAAGATAAAGCAGCACCACACAATGCGGTAACAAGTACAGCAAAATTAATAGAATCTGCCAAAAATAAAAAATATAAAATGACTTCGAATGAAAAAAGTGTATTAAACTATGTAACAGAAGAAGTTAATTTAGAAGAAGGACAAAGTGCAGTAAGTGTAACAATTCCACATTCTCAACTACAAACAGTAAAATATGTATATGATGAAGAAAATAAAGTGTATAAAAGATATGCAAGAGGAATTGAACAAACAGATTGGACTTCCAAGGAAATCATAACTACTAAAAATATCATTATTACTTTCTGCGATAATTATACTTTAGCAGATAAAGAAAAAAAAGGAAGACAAGGTTTAAAGAATATAGGAACATTTGACGGATATTATATCACCAATGGAAAAGCGATTAAGATAAAATGTATCAAAGAAGCAAGAGATGAGAAAACAAAATATCAAGATTTAGAAGGAAACGAAATTAAAGTAAATGATGGAAATACTTTTGTCAACATATGCCCAATAGCAGCAAAAGTTATATTAGAACCAGGCGATACGGGAGTGGTAGAAACTCCTTAAAAGACCTCTTTTGGGAGAAGAAATTTCTAAATGCTAGAAAGGAAATAAAAATGAATATTTATGATACAGCTAATCAGTTAGCACAAGAAATCAAACAATCAGAAGAATATGTGAATTATAAAATGGCAAAACAAGCCTTGAATTTAAATACTAGCTTAAAAGAGAAAATGGCTAATTTTGAAAAGGTAAGATATGAAACACAAATAATAGCTATGCAAACAGGAAAGCAAGATGAAGAAAAATACAAAGAAATGCAAAAATTATATGCAGAGTTAGTAGAAATGGATGATGCCAAAAAGTTTTTTGAAGCAGAAACAAAATTTAACATTGTCATTGCAGATGTGAATAAAATTATTGGAGAAGCAATTCGAGATGTAATACAATAGTTATGGCATTATGCCCAAGGAAAGGGATTGTAATGGAAATAGAATTTATGATAATAGGAATCGTTGCTTTCATCTCAACTATAGTATTACAATATATTTTTGATTACCGTAAGAAAGAGTTAAAAAGCATAGGAGAAGACAAAGAACTAGATAACTTAGCTAAATCTTATCCAAGTAATATGGAAATGTGTAAAGAATATTTGAAGAAATTAAACAATGAAAAGGTAAAAATAGAAGAGGATAAAAACGCAGAAGCAAGTTTGTATATAGCTGTGTTAGATAAAATCCTAATTGCGAATATACAAAAAAGCTACACTAGAATACAAACAATTGCACATGAATGTTTACATTCCGTTCAAAATAGAAAAATTTTATTATTTAATTTTATATTTTCCAATATCTATTTAATCTATTTTGCAGTACTAGTTGCTTTGTTAATTTTTAAAATATTACCTAATAAAATGATGTTTTTGGTTATTTTTCTCATATTCAGCATGATTTATTATGCAGTAAGAGTTTATCTAGAGAACGATGCCATGATAAAAGCAAGATATTTAGCCAAAGAATATATGGAAGAGAAAAAGATTTCTACTCCAGAAGAGATAGAGAAATTAGTAGCGGGATTTGATAAAATAAATAATGTAGGCATCAAAATTACAAATTATCATTTCTTTATGGGAATTATGTTGAAGTTATTTATATTAACTACATTATGTCTTATTTTCTAAAAAACAGAGAAACACTATTTAAGAGGTGTTTCTCTGCTTTTTTAGTTATCGTTTTTATGATTATCTTGTAATAATAAATTTAATATTTGTGGGTAAATAGTAGTAGCATTTTGCTTCCAATTATCCACGATACGTTTGGCTCTGTCGCGAGAACCAGCAAAAGTCTTTACTTCAAATATAGTTTCATTATTTTCAACAATTTTACATTTAATGGTATATTCATTTTCGCTATTTGGAATAAACTCTGCAATAACAGAAGATTCTTCTTCTATAGTAGATAATTCCTTAGCGAAGATGTTATCTGCTTTTAGTTTCATGATTCCAGGTAATACATCTTTGGTAAGTGTATAGGCATTTTTTCCTTCAGAAGTAATGCGAATAACAGCTTCCTCATCTTTTGTATAAGAACCTACTAAATTGGAATATATTAAATCAGTTAATACTTGTTTAAAATAAAAATAATTTATATCGTTAATAGAAGTAATAATTTTAAACAAGTCGTCTTGTTTAAACTCTCCATTGATAAGATTTAATAGATATAAGATTAACACCTTATTTTCAGCCAAAGTAGTAGCATTATCTGAATTTGAATTCATATCCAATAGCACTCCTTACTTTGTTTTTTTGTGATTATATCATAAAAAATGGAAAAAGTAAAATAATATCTTGAAAATCATAAAAATAGTGCTATAATAAAAAAGATATAGAAAAGAGAGGAGAAATAGAAAATGAAAAAAGGAAAAGTGGTTTTAGTAGGAACCGGTTTTGTAGGAATGAGTATGGCATACTCTATGTTGAATAGAGGAGGAATAGAAGAACTTGTTTTAATTGATATTGACAAAGATAAAACCATTGGAGAAGAAATGGATTTATCACATGGATTACCTTATGCTCCTCAAAAAATGGTAATTAAAGCAGGTGATTATGAAGAATGTAAAGATGCACAAGTTGTAGTGATAACAGCAGGAATAGCTCAAAAGCCAGGACAAACAAGATTAGAATTAGCAGAAGTCAATACGAAAATTATGAAACAAATTACAAAATCTATTATGGAAAGTGGATTTAATGGTATTATTGTGGTAGCAAGCAATCCAGTTGATTTAATGACCTATGTTGTATGGAAAGTTTCTGGCTTACCAAAAAACAAAGTAATTGGTTCAGGAACGGTTTTAGATACAGCTAGACTTCGTTATTTGATGGCAGATTATTTAAAAATTTCTAGCAAAAACATACATGCTTATATTATGGGAGAGCATGGAGATTCTTCTTTTGTGCCTTGGGAGCATGCTTATGTTGGATGTAAAAGAGTAAAAGACGTTATGAAAGATGGACACCATCCTATGGAAGACTTAAAGAAGATACATGAAGGGGTAGTAAATGCCGCTTATGAAATTATCGAAAAGAAAAAAGCAACTTATTATGGGATTGGAATGGCTTTAAATAGATTGGTTAGTGCTATTATTAATAATGAAAATTCTATTTTAACAGTTTCTACTTATTTGGAGAATCAATATGGACAAAATGATATTTTTATTGGTGTACCAGCCATTATAAACCGAAATGGAGTAAGAGAATTGATAGAATTAAACCTAAATGAATATGAACAAGAAAAATTAAACAATAGTTGCCAATTAATTAAAGAAATGAGAGAAAGTTCAATTGAAAAAATAATCGAAGAGAAATAGAAGTAAGGAATAGAGAGTTGTAAAAATATTGACATAATTCACATTTATAATAAAATGTAAATGTGATTATGTCTTTTTTTGAATTACGAAAATAAAAAAGAGAAGCAATAACAAAAGAAAAATAAGGGGGAGAAAGAATGGCAGATAAAAAAAGAAGTCAAAAAAATGAAAAAGCAATTACTTTAATAGCCTTAGTCATTACCATTATTATTTTATTAATTTTAGCAGGGATATCCATAGCAACACTAACAGGAGAAAATGGAATCTTAAGTAAAGCCAATATTGCTAAAACAGAAACGATAAAGAAATCAGCAGAAGAAAAAGTACAAATAGCAGTGATGGGAAGTTACGCAACAGATGGAAAAATTGATTTAAATCAGCTAAATACGAATTTAAGACAAGTAGAAGGATTGACAGATATCATTTTCAAAAATGAATCGATTATGAATGATGGGAAAATCACAGAATTACCAATTGAAGTAGTAGTAGATGGATATCTCATTGGAATTGATGGAGAGGGGAAAGTTGCGTTAAAAGCAATAAAACCGGAAGTGACGCATACGATTAGCCCAGAAACACAGGTGGGAGAAGGCGAAGAAATAACGATAACCATTAAGGCAAGTATAACAGAAGGAACCATTGTAAAGATAACAAAACCAGATGGAACAGAAGTAAAAAATGTGGAAGAGACCACTTATACAGTAACAGAAAATGATGATTATGAGTTTATAGTAGAAGCAAGCAATGGAGAAAAAGTAACTTATATAGTAGAAATCGTAAACGGAAAAGAAGTAGAAAAGTTTTCTGATATTTATACAGAAACTAAAGTTTACACAGATACAACAGGAAAGACAGTAAGAATACCAGAAGGATTTGCGGTAGGGACTTCAAAAACGATAGATAAAATAGAGAATGGATTGGTCATAACAGACAAGATTGATGAAAATCATTATAGTATAGGGAATGAATTTGTATGGGTACCAGTTGAAAAGAAAGAGGATTTTGTAAGGGTGCCTGGATACTGTAATGGAAGCATACAGACATCTCTGCCAGCAGGTTCTTGGAATAATACTTCAGAGCCATATACCAATGGAACTCAAAAAGAAAAGGATTTATATGCATCTATGTATAACAGTGTAACTGATTCTAAGAATAAAGGTTTTTATATGGGACGATATGAAACAGGAAAGGAAGAGGACAATCCAGTAGTTAAAAAAGGTGCTAAAATATATGATATGATTATTTGGGGAAATAGTATCAGCCAATTAAGCGGAGGAGCTTTTGACTTATCCATAAATTTTACAAAAGATAAAATATATGAAGAAAAGGTTACTAGTTGTATGGTATTTGGCGTACAGTGGGATGCAACCCTAAAATTTTTCGATGATGAAGATTACTTGAAGGATAGCTCGGGAAGAGGTTGGTATGAAGCTCCTCTTAGACCAGCTGGTACCAATATAGATGAGAGGGCGAGTAATCGATTGAAAAATATTTATGATATGGCAGGAAATGCTATGGAGCTGACTATGGAAGCTCAATGGGATAGTTCTTTAAAAAAGATGTTTAGAATTCCAAGAGGAGGAGGGACCTCGTGGAGACCAGGTTCTACTTGTCCTGCTTCCTATAGAGGGTATACGGAGGGGAGTTCTCAAGGTGGCATGGGATTTAGAATTACCTTGTTTTTTAAGGATTGAAATGTGAGGAAAGATAATATGATAAAAGATAAATACCAAGAATAAAACTTGGTATTTTTTTATAGGCAAGATTTATGTAAAAAAGGTAATAAATAAAACAGAAAAAATCCTTGTAAATATGATTTTCTAAAAATATAATAAAAAAATAAATAAACTTTAAAAACTATTGAAAAAATAGGAATAGTTATGTTATAAATAAAATAGTTAATATGTAACAACAACATAACATAAAATACTTTAACGAAAGAAAAGGAGAATGAGATGAAAAAACAAACCTTAACAAAACAAAAAGAAAATAGGCGGAATTACGCTAATCGCCTTGGTAATTACCATTATAGTGTTATTAATATTAGCAGGAATATCCATAGCAACACTAACAGGAGAAAATGGAATCTTAACGAAGTCGAATACAGCGAAAGAAGAACATAAAATAGCCCAATATAGAGAAGAAATTAATTTAATTATTACAGAAGAAGTAACAGAAAGAAAAGTAAGCAAAAAAGAAGAAGCAATGATAGAAAGCTTAGAGAAAAAAATAAAGAAAAAAGATTGGGTAGAAAAAACAAGTAAAGAGCAAGGAGAAAAAGATTCAGAAGAATATTTAATTGTACAGAGCAAAGAAGGCTATGAATTTATCATAGAAGTAAACAAGGAAAAGGAAACAGCAAAAATTATACAAGAAAGTAAAATATCAGAAGGAAAATATACGATAACCTATGTACCGAATGGAGGAGTAGGAGAGGCAAAAACAATAGAAGTAAGACGTGGATTTGATACAATGCTAGAAAAGAATACATTTACAAGAGAGGGATATATCTTTAAAGGTTGGTATGAAAAACAAGAACTAGAGGAAGAGGCAAAACCGTATTTAGAAGGAGAAAAATATCAACCAAAAGGAAATAGCATTTTATATGCTATTTGGGAAGCAGAGCCAGTAGAAATAGGAAAGATAGTAAAAGTAACCAAGAAAGATAATTATACTGATAAAGACGGCGATAAAGCAACTATACCAGCAGGGTTTGCAATTGTACCAGAAGGTAGTGATATAAGCGAAGGATTGATTATTTCGGATGTAGCAAATGATACCCTAAATACAGGAAACCAATTTGTATGGGTGCCAGTACCGGATATCAATGATTTTAAAACCGTACCAGGATATTATAGACAAGCTTTACAAACTGTACCAGAATTTAATGGGATAGAAGCATTTACAGCAGAGTATAAAGAACCGGATGAAAATGGTTATCAAAACGAAGTAGAAGAATATAATGCAATGAAAACGAGTGTAAGCAATTATCATGGGTTTTATATGGCAAGATATGAAGCTGGGAAAGAAAAGGATGGAAGTGTTATTATAAAGAAAGGAGCTACTTCTTATGTTTATGTACCTTGGGGAAACAGTATGACAGATATTGAAGGAACTAGTAATATAGAAGGAAAAGAAGGGGCTGTAAAACTATCGAAAAATTTTGCGACAAGTAAAGGATATAAAGATGTAATAAGTACGCTATGTT